>NZ_QHLI01000008.1 GCF_006864425.1 Campylobacter troglodytis
AGATAACCATCTCGCTTTAAGGACTTAGCATCCTTTCTGCCGATACTCTTTCTAAGTATGCCTTCTAACATTTTTTGTCCTTTTTGTGAATTTTCGCATATTTTGCTAAATGTTGATTTTAACAAAACTTAAATTATAGCCAATTTGTGCTTAAAGTGCATTTAAGTTTTATCTTTTTTTGCCTTTTTCTGCCCTTCTTTCAAGCAAAGATCTTTAATTAAGATAAAAATTCAAGCCTTTCTTTATCATTCTTTATCATTCTTTATCATTCTTTATCATTTTTGAAGGTAAAGTTTTTTAATTAAGATAAAAATTCAAGCCTTTGTGATCTTTAATCCTTTAATCCGCATTTTGCCTTCTTCCTCTAAATGCTTTTTAATTCACATTTTGCACTCTTGCTCTAAACATTCTTTGCTTTTTGTCTTAGTTTAGCAATGCTTATCTTGCTATCTTCATTAAGGGACTAAAAATTCAAGGAACTAAGTTTTCTTATGCTAGCTTATAGTAAATAAATTAAGTTTTCTCATACTAAACGGTAGCAAACAAGTCGCAGCTTCCCCCCTTGTCATTGCGAGTTTGCGCAAAAAAGGATTTGTCATTGTGAGCCTTGCGAGAACAAGGCGAAGAATCTTTTTTTGAATTTTTGTTATACTAAGGCTTAGCCGAAATATCTCTAAATTTGTCATATTGAGCGAAAGCGAAATATCTCTAAATTTGTCATATTGAGTTTTCGCAGCAAGTAATTTGTCATTTTGAGGAGGCGAGGCGATCGAAGAATCTCTTTTTAAATTGCGATATACTTCGCACAAAGCCTCAGTATGAGAAGTGAGGACTGAGATTCTTCATTGTCGCTTCGCTGCCTCAAAATGACAAATAAAGATTTTATAGCCATTGTACGTGTTAATAAGCCATAAATTCGCCCATTCATAGCCATATCTTTTGAGGTCTTTGCCATGGGCTTTATGAGTTTTGCGGTGCATTTTTTTTGTGAGTGTTTCGCATTGAAAACTTCCTTTGCAAGTAACGGTTTCAAAGATTCCCTTTGTATTGCTGAGGGTTTGCCTTTTAAAGACCTCTTGCTGAAAATATTTAGAAGAAGGATAATTTTATGTGTAAAGCGTGAATTTTTGACAAATTTTGTGAATTTTTTAGAAAATTCACAAAATTATGTGTTTTGTTGTCCGTAATTTATGTTTTGTTAAACCACCACCTAGCAACTTGTAAGCACTGTGTTGCAAACCCCTTCGCAAGGGGAGCTAAGGTGTTGATCTTCGCTTAACAAGAGGCATTGTCATATTAAGCATAAGGGGCAAGTAGATTGCAAGGACATCCGTGGCAAAAAGATCTCAAAAAGCTTCTTTGACAAAGGATGTTTTTGGCAAAAGAAGTTTTTTCAGAAAAAGAGTTTCTTTGTTTTTTGAGAGCTTAAAATGATGAATATATGACTTATCATACTGATTTTACCAACTAACGATGAAAAAAATTTATGTTTTTGCAATGATAATTTTGTCTAAGCTCTTGTGAATTTTAAAATAAAATTTACTCATTTGCGTAAATTTTAAGCTTCTTTGCCACAAAAGGCTGGGTGCTACAAGGTTTAATGCCTTTTTAAAAGATCTAAATTCAAAATGTGGCTGAAAATTCAAGCAGATTTAAAAAGTTTAAGAATGGTGGTTAGAGGCAGAATCGAACTGCCGACACGCAGATTTTCAGTCTGCTGCTCTACCAACTGAGCTATCCAACCATAAATTGAAATTATAGCTTATTTTTTTTAAAGTAAAATAAAGTTTTAGTTGATTTTTAGATTTTTAGCAATAAAATGCCTAGGCTTAATTAAACTGAAATCAAAGGATTTTTAAGTTAAGAGCTATAAAAAACAAAGATCTGTTTTTAAATTTCGCAGATTAAAAGAAATTTAAAAGTATTTTTGCTTCGCCTAACTTGCAATGTTTAAAGAAAGACTTAATTTATAAGCAAACACCCTCTAAGCTTGTCAAATTCAAGGCAAACTTTGTGTAAAATTTTCAAAAAAATTCGCATTTTAACAGCAAAAAACTGTGAAAGATTAGCCAATCTAAGTTTCTTTAAAAAACAAGCAAGTTTTTTCTAAGCGGTGAGATTGAAATAAATGAGAGTTATTTTTTACAACGCTTATAACTGTAAGCAAAAGGGGTAAGAGCTGTGCCTTAAAAGCGTCCAAGTAAAGCTTGTAAGAAAAGTTCTATGTTTTTATTTCATACTCTTGCAACTTCTGAGTATAAGAGAATTTGCAAAGCTTAGACTTGCCAAATTCACGGCTAATAAAATTTTTATCCTTTAAAAGAAATAGAATTTAGATACAATACAAAAATTCAAGATCAAGTTTTGTATAAAATCTTAATTAAAGACAACAAGAGAAAATCCGCTTAAGTTAGATTGAGCCAAATAAAATTCTGTTAAGTTTAATTAAGCCATTTTTGATCTAAGATGGAGTTTTTTTGAGACAAACGCAATTTGATAGAAAAACAGTTAGATATTTATTCTTAGGCTATGTGCTTATAGCTCTTTTGGGTGCGTTTTTACTGAGACTTGAAGGGGTTTGTAAGAGTGAGTTAAGCTTTATAGACGCCTTATTTACAGCCACCTCAGCCATTAGTATGACAGGGCTTATAGTCAAAAATACAGCCCTTGATTTTAGCCTCACAGGACAGGCTATAATCTTATTTTTAATACAAATCGGAGGGCTTGGCTATATGGGGCTTGGGGTCTTTTTCTATGTGCTTATACGCAAGAAAATAGGCTTTAATGAAAGAAATATGCTAAAAGAATCCCTCATTTATCCACATATGGAAGGGGTTGTTAGCTTTTTACAAAGGATACTAATCTTTGTTTTTGTGGCTGAGTTTATAGGAGCTGTGCTTTTTTTCTTTCGCTTTATACTTGATATGAGCCTTGAAGAAGCCCTTTGGCATAGCCTCTTTCACTCCATCTCAGCCTTTAATAACGGAGGCTTTAGCACCTTTGACACAGGCATAATGGAATACAAAGGCGATTTTTGGGTGAATTTCATCATAACAAGCCTTGTTATAATAGGAGGTATAGGGTATTTTGTCTTGGTTGAGCTTTATTTGTTTCAAGCAAAAAAGCTAGCAAGTCTTAGCGTTCATACCAAGCTCGTTTTATCAAGCACTGTTATTTTGATTATATCTGCTAGCCTAGCGGTTTTTTTGTTTGAGTATTCAAATGAAAAGAGCCTTGGCGAGCTTTCCTTGGTGGATAAAATTCTAAGTTCTTATTTTACAGCCATAAATTATAGAACCTCAGGCTTTAACTCCTTGGATCTAGGGGGATTTAAGGATGCTAGCTTGTTTTTTGGCTCCTTGTTTATGATTATAGGAGGAGGACCTGGTGGAACAAGCGGGGGCATAAAGGTAACAACGGCTGCTGTCTTGCTTATTTATACTTATTGGGTCATTAAAAACGGCAGAGTTAGGGTGTTTAATCACGAAATCCCAGAAGATACCATAAAAAGAGCCTTTGTAATAGCGGTTGGTTCTATGTTTTATCTAGCCATTTGTGTTTTGATTATATCCTTGTTGGAGGATGATTTTCACTTTTTAGCCCTCTTGTTTGAAACCACCTCAGCCTTTGCTACTGTGGGATTTTCTGTTGGGGATGGGGGGGTGCTTTCTTTGAGTTCTTTGTTTGGTGTGGAGGCAAAACTTGTGATTATAATCTTAATGATAAGTGGTAGAATAGGCATCTTCGCCTTTTTGCTCAGTATATTCATCAAAGAAAAGGAAAAATACCTTAAATATCCAGAAGGGAGAATTTATTTATGAAAAATGCAAGTTATGGCATCATAGGGCTTGGTAAATTTGGCTCTGTGGTGGCTGAAAAGCTATTAAATGCAGGAGAAACAGTTATAATAGCAGATAAAGACGAGGAGCAGCTTAAAAATTTACAAGATAAGGTATCTTGTGCTTATATCTTAGATTCTACAAATTTAGTAGCCCTCAAAGAGGCTGGCTTTCATAATATAGATGTTGTCATAGTTAGCATAGGAGAAAGTGTTGAAAAAAGCGTTTTGACCCTAATGGCTCTTAAAGACATAGGGGTTGAAACTGTTATTGCTAAGGCTACCTCTCAAATTCACGGACAAATACTCTCAAAGCTAGGAGCTTCAAAGGTAATCTATCCTGAAAGAGAAAGTGCGGTTCGTTTGGCAAAAGAGTTTATAATGGACGCTGAGCTTGAGATCATCGATCTTTCAGCTAATACTGTCAAGGCTGTAAAGATTCGCATTGATGAGAGCTTGGTAGGATACAGCCTTAAACAGGTGGCTCAAAATATGAAGATAGTTGCTTATAAAAACAGCTCAAATGACTGGCTAATGTTTCCTGATCTAGAAACAACCCTGGTAAATAAAGGAGATCATGTGATCTTAATAGGGACAAACAAGGACTTGAAAGAATTTAAATATTAATTTTTAATTAAAACTTTTTTAAAGAAAAAAAGATATAATTTAATTTTAGTTTTTTTTAAACTGTATTGAATTTAAAACAAAATGCTTTTAATGTTTTTTGTAAACTTCATAAATTCATAGCAAAATAGCTTGAATTTATAATTTTAAGCTAAAAGTTACAGTTTCAATGCAAAATATAATTACACAAGGAGTAAGATTTTGGAAAGAACCCTATCTATCATAAAACCTGATGCGGTTAAAAAGCAAGTTATAGGCAAGATCATAGACCGTTTTGAAAGCAACAAGCTTCGCATAGTGGCTATGAAGAAGATCAAGCTAAGTAAGGATCAGGCACAAAATTTTTACGCCATTCATAAGGACAGAGCCTTTTTTAAAGATTTGGTTGAATTTATGACAAGTGGGCCTGTTGTTGTTTTGGTGCTTGAAGGCGAAAATGCAGTGCTTAAAAACAGAGAGCTTATGGGTGCTACAAATCCAAAGGAGGCAAAGTCTGGCACCATTAGGGCTGACTTTGCTGAAAGCATAGATGCTAATGCAGTGCATGGAAGCGACAGCTTAGAAAATGCAAGGAATGAGATCAAGTTTTTCTTCAAAGAAGATGAACTTTCTTAAAAGATGAAACTTTCTTTTTCAAAACTATTTTTCAAGCCTTATCCTTTTAGTTTAGAGCTTGAAAATGTGAATTTTGAAGGAAGTTTACAAAAAAAAACTGAGTTACTTATAGAACTTAAAATGCAAATGAAAGGCTTTGTTTATAGACCTTGTGATTCTTGTGGAAAGGATATGAGGCTTGATATAGATGAAAAGATCGAGCTTTTAATCAGCAAGGGGATTTTTAAAGACGAAGAGGGCAAGTTAAGCGATGTGGTGGAGTGCTTTGAGCAAGAGTTTGATTTAAAGGAGCTAGCCTTGGCTGAGCTTGAAAGCTATTTAAGTGGCTATTTTTACTGCAAAAGTTGTGAAAACTAGGGACTTTTTAAATAGAATTTAACTTAGCAAGATTAATCTTGTGTTTTAAATTTTATTCAAAAGGTTCTTTTAAGATAGTTAATCTTGTAATTTTGAGCCAGTGGATGTTTGTATTTGCAAATGCGTGGCAAGACTTTAAAAATTCACAAATTAACACCAAAAAAGAGTCATTAAATAAGCTAAAATAAAGGAGAAAAAATGGCTGTTCCAAAAAGAAGGCTTAGTAAAACTCGTGCAGCAAAGCGTAGGACACATTATAAACTTAGTCTTGCAAGGCCAGTAAAAGACAAAGATGGCAGCTATAAAATGCCTCATAGAGTAAATCCATTAACCAAGGAATACTAATAAATGACAAGCATTGCCATAGATGCAATGGGTGGGGACTTTGGCGAAAAGCCAATCATCCAAGGACTTATTCAAGCTCTTGAAGAAAGACCCTTTAATGCTATCTTAGTTGGCACTCGCAAGATCTTAGAGCCTCAAATTCCTGATCATTTACGCAAATTTATAAGCTATGAAGAAGCAACTGAGATCTTTCCTATGGAAGAAAGTGCTACCGAGGCTTTAAAGTATAAAGAAAGCACCATTTATAAAACTGTTGAGCTTTTAAGAGAAAAAAGGGTTCAAGCCCTACTTTCAGCTGGGCACAGTGGGGCTACAATGTCCTTAGCAACCCTTCGTTTAGGCAGACTTCAAGGTGTCTTGCGCCCTGCCATTGCTACCTTGATGCCAAATGTATCAGGCAAGACGCTTTTTTTGGATGTAGGAGCAAATACAGACTGCAAGAGCGAGTATTTGTTTCAATTTGCCATTATGGGCGAGGCTTATGCAAAGGAGCTAATGAAGATCCAAAAGCCAAGAGTTGCCTTGCTTTCAAACGGAGAAGAGGAAGGCAAGGGAAACGAGCTAACCAAAGAAACCCATCAGCTTTTAAAGAAATTGCCAAATTTTGTAGGAAATGCTGAGGGTAGGGATATTTTTAATGCAAAGATCGATGTCCTAGTTTGTGATGGTTTTAGTGGTAATATCATCTTAAAAGCCTGTGAGGGCACAGCCACAGCTATATTTGACATACTAAAAAAACTCATAAAATCCTCCTTTCTTTCTATGTGCGGGGCCATGCTTATGAAGGCAAGTTTTAAAAAGCTTAAAAAGCACATAGATTGGCAAGAGTACGGAGGAGCGCCCTTACTTGGCGTAAATGGTTGTGTCATCATCTCTCACGGCAAAAGCGATGCAAGAGCCATAAAAAATGCCATCTTTCAAGCCTTGAATTTTAGTAATTCTCACATAAATCAAATCATAGAAAGCGAGTTAAGTGCCTTTGAAAAATAAAGCCTCAATGAAGAGCATAGCAGCCTTTGTGCCTGAAAGAATTTTAAGCAATAAAGACCTAGAAAGTATGGTAGATACTAGCTCTGAGTGGATCTTTAAAAGAACTGGCATTGAGGAAAGAAGATTGGCTGCTGAAAACGAAAAATCAAGCGATCTTGGCACAAAGGCAGCCATTTTAGCCGTGCAAAGAGCTGGCTTAGAGCTAAAAGACATTGATGCTTTAATCACAGCCACTCTTAGCCCAGATTACTTCACTATGCCCTCAACAGCCTGTAAGATAGCCTCAAATTTAGGGCTTAAAAACATCACAGCCTTTGATCTTTCAGCTGCTTGTGCTGGCTTTATTTATCTGCTAGAAGTAGCAAGATCTCTTGTAGAAAGTGGGGTGAAGAAAAATGTCCTCATAGTTGGTGCTGAAAAGACAAGCTCTGTGATGGACTACACAGATAGAAGCATTTGCATACTCTTTGGAGATGGAGCTGGTGCTGCTGTAATCAGTGCTGATGAAAAATACCCCATAATCGATGTGCATACAGGAAGCAATGGGGATTTTGGAGATCTTTTAAAGATAGAAAGGGTTGAGTCAAGCAAGGCAGCTTCTTTGGCTATGAGGATGAGGGGCAATGAGGTCTTTAAGGTAGCCGTCCAAACCCTACAAAATAGCGTTTTAGAAATACTAGCTAAAAATCAGATCAGATCAGAAGAAATAGATCTTTTTATCCCCCATCAGGCAAATTTACGCATCATCAAAGCAGTACAAGATAGATTAAAATTGCCAGATGAAAAATGCGTTTTAACCATACAAAAATACGGCAACACAAGCTCAGCCTCCATACCAATGGCTATGAATGAAGCCTATGAGGAAGGACGCTTAAAAAAAGGTGATCTAATCTTGCTTGATGCCTTTGGTGGAGGCTTTGTGTGGGGTTCTGCTCTGCTTCGTTTTGGAGGCGAAAACTTTAAGGCATAGTAATTTTATTTTTACTCCTACCTATAAAGCCAAGAGCTTACGCCCCTAAATCCTCGTCCTTTAAAATCTTAAAGCCTTGTTTAAATTATTAAATTTAGCCAAATTCATAGGGTATTTCTAAAATTTTTACAAGATGAAAGATTAAGCCTAAGAAAAATGCAAAAAGATTAAGGCGATTGATACTTTTAGCTAAAATGATCTAGGATTTTCCTAAGCCATTTTTAAAAAAATTTATACAATTTGCATTCTTAACTTTGATCTTAGATCTAAATTCACTCTCTTTCAAATGCGTGAAAAATTCCCTTGCCATGAAACTGAGCTAAGCTAGCCTTTGCAAACTTCTACTACACAGTTAAAAGAGTGCGAAGTAAAAAAATTCACAATTTCGTTTATGTGGTTTTGTGAGTATGCAAACTCATTTTTAGAGTGTTTTACCCTAATAATAAGCCTTTACTCCTTACTTGCAAAGTTGAAAGCCTAGCGTTGTAAAAAATAACTTTGTAAAAATAACTCTCACCCTCTTCAATCTCACCACTCATCTTGCTGATTTTTCGCACTCTTTAAGGGTTAAAAGCTTGCTGCACTATCCTATTTGTGCAAGAGCGAACAAGCTTGCAAAAAGGCGATTTTCTTAGGCAAAGCTTAGCACAAAAACACTCCAATAATTGCTAAAATTTGTGCTAAAAAATATGGGACAAAATATACCAAGTTCTATTTTACCAAGCTTGTAAATCTACTTATATCAGCTAAAAATATCAATAGCCAAATTTAAATGAAGGATTAAAGAATGCTTTGTGAATTTAACATTTAAAATAAAATCTTTAAATTTTAGCTAAATGAAAGCCTTTAAAACTTGTTTAAATTCAATCTAAAAGCTTATGAAGGCTTTTAGTTGCTTTCAAACCTTAAAATACTCAAACTTCTTTTTAGCTTTCAAATTTAAAGCTCTATTTAAAGCCTTTAAAAATTCTTTTAACTTCTTTGAATTTACCTTCAAGCCATTTTTAACTTTTTTCAACTAAACTCACAAGCTTGTAAATCTTTTAAATTCAAGCTTAGATTTAATTTTAAATTTTAAGTTTTATATTGGTTTCAAGCTTAACTTAAATACCACATAAAGCCTTCAAGTTTCTTTAAATTCAAGCTTTCACTTAATTTAAAAGCCTTTAAACTCTTAAAGTTCTTTTCAAACTTTTTAGTCTTAAAACTGCTTTAAAGCCCTTTTTAAAGCCTTAAAACCCTTTCAACCTCTTTCAATCCCAAGCAAACATTTTAACACCAACTTAAATTTAAGCTTTAAAAAGAATTAGCCAAGTTAATCTTAAATCAAGCTTGAATTTAAAGCTTTCAACTTCTTTAAATTCAAGCTTAAATTTAACTTTAAATTCAAATTTAAACTCTAAATTCAAAGCTAACTTAAAGGACTAGTTCCTAGCCTTTGACAAAGGCTTCTTGCCCATCATCTTATAACTTAGTTTAAGTTAGGATACCTTCGTTTGGTATGATAATTTTTGCTTTTGTCATTGCAAACTTGTCGCAAGGAAGAAGCTCTTTTTTTATTGAGATACTTTTGCTTTGGCTACCTCCTAAAATGCTAGATCGTTTTGCTTAATATGACAAGGATTTAGATATACTTTTGCTTTGGCTACCCAATCCGCTAGATCGCTTCTTAGAGTATGAGGGGCTTTGGATACTTCGCAATGCTTCAAATGACAAATCTTTTATCTAAGATTAATTCTTTTTTAAAAGAGTTTTAAAGCTGCCTAAATTTCTAAGCACCATTTAAATTTATCTTCATAAAGGCATTATTAAATATATATTTAAATTAGGCTCAAGACAACTTAAGCTCTAAGAAAGGAGCTTCAAGTTATGATTACAGCAATGAAAAACAAGTATATAATTCGTTCCCGAATTTCGCAGATATAATTTAGGGAAATTTTGAAGTATTTCTGCCTTGATATTGAAGCAGTAAAAATTGCAAAATTAAGTAAAATTTCTCGTCCTTGTGTGAATAGAATTTTGCGTGAAATTCGCATTTTAATAGCCAAAGAGTGTGAAAAAATCAGCAAAACGAAGTTTCTTTAGAAAATGGAGCGGTGAAATCGAAGTCTATGAGAGCTACTTTGGTGCAAGGCGTGTGCGTGGAAAAAGGGGGCGTGGAGCTGGAAAAAAGACACCTGTGTTTGGTATGTCAAAGCGAAACGGTTGCGTTTATACGCTCAAACACTTGCTCTGCCAAAGAATTGCAGTCCATAATAAAGGAATTTTCAGAGCTGGCAGAAAGTGAAATTTATAGGAAAGCTTCAAATCCTACGATGGTTTAGTGGATTTCGGTGCAAAGGCACATTACAGGGTAAAGCACAGCAAAAACGAGTTTGCAAACGGACGAATCACATTAACAGAATAGAGAATTTCTGGGGCTTTGCGAAGTTTCGACTTGCCAAATTTCGTGGCATTAAAAAAGAAAATTTTGTCCTTCACTTAAAGGAAACAGAATTAAGACGAAAAATTTAGGACAAAATTTTTATCAAATTTTATTAAAGTTGATAAGAGAAAATCCTATTAGAGTATCTTGAGCCTTAAATTTAAATTAAATATAAGCAAAATCTTTTCTTGCATTAAAAGCTAAAATAATTTAAAATCAAAAAGTCTTTATGTGATTTAAATTCAAGGCTTTAAATTCAAGGGCATCTTAGTTTTTTCAATTTTAAATCCTTAAATTCAAGCTTAAATTCACAAAGCCTAGCAACAAGCTAGTTTTAAATTTAGCACCGTGAATTTCAGCTTAAATAAATTTTTTGATCTTCTTTTTAAGCCAGTTTAGGGACGAGCCTTCCAAATAAGGAGAAACTGTTTTGAAAATCTTTTGATGATACTGACTAAGCCAGGTTTTTTCTTTCTCATTTAGCATTGAAAAGTCTATTAATAGACTTTCAAAGGGACAAAGGCTAAGGGTTTCAAAACGCAAAAACTCTCCAAATTCCCTCTCCTTTTTTTCAGATTCAACTATGACAACAAGATTTTCTAGGCGAATGCCCCATTTGTTCTTGCGGTAAATTCCTGGCTCAATAGAACTTATCATACCCTCTTTTGCCTTGTTGTGAGTTTTTAGTTTTGAAAAATAAGAAATGCCAACGGGTGCTTCATGCACATTTAAAAAATACCCCACACCGTGCCCTGTACCGTGCATATAATCAAGATTAAAATCCCACAAATTCACCCTAGCCAAGCTATCAAGCAAGGGCAAGGCTATGTTTTTAGGAAAGGTGGCTGTGCTTAAAGCGATTAAGGACTTTAAAACAAGGGTGTAATCTTTTTTTTGCGCACTGCTTACCCTGCCTATGGGTGCTATGCGGGTTAGATCTGTTGTGCCGTTTTGATACTGAGCGCCTGCATCTATGAGCAAAAGTCCGTTTTTACTTATGTAAGAATAGTTGTTTTTTGTAGCCCTGTAATGAGGCAAGGCTGAGTTGGCATTAAAGCCTGCTATTGTAGAAAAGGAATTGCAAATATAAAGAGGATGCCTTGCTCTAAAGGCACTAAGTCTAGCATCTATGTCAAGTTCGTTTAGCTTAGGCTCTCTTTTAATGGCCTTTTCAAGCCAGGCAAAAAAATGACAAAGGGCTATAGCATCTGCTTTCATAGCATTTTTGATGTTTTTTATCTCCTTTGAGTTTTTACAGGCCTTAAGTAGGGTGCTTGGGTTTGTGGCTTTTATTAATTTATTGTTCTTGCTTTTTAATAAATTTGCAAAATGAACGCTTGTTTTTTGAGGATCAAGCAAGATACTTTCTCCTTCGATCTGAGCTAGAATTTGATCTACTTCCTCGTATTTATACACAGTAAATCCTTGAAGTTCAAGCTTATTTATAAGCCTTGTTGAAAGCTTATCTTTGGCTACAAAAAGACTTGCCTTGCTTTGATCTATAAGCAAAAATGATAAAAAAACAGGATTAAAGTCTATATCAAGCCCTCTTAAATTTGTTATATAGGCTATGTCATCAAGAGAGGATATGAAATGATAGTTTGCCTTGCTTTCTTGCATCTTGGCTCTAATCTTGCGCAATTTTTGCACCACCCTAGCTCCTTGATAAGCTATTTTTTGCTCAAAGATCTCCTTTTGAGGTAGGGGGGGACGAGGGCTTATGATCTTAGAGCTTAGATCAAGATATTTAAGCTCAAACTTACCTTTTTTGCACTGCTTTTTAAGCTCTTTGTTAAAACTCATAGAAAGAATGCGATCATTTACTCCAATACAGGCTTCATTTTCAAGCACCTTGCTTAAAAAGCTTATGAAATTATGCTGTAAGCTTTGTTTTTCAAGCACTATATTACTTCCTAAAAGCTCCTTTTCAGCCTGGATCCAATAGCGTCCATCTGTGAAAAGATGAGCTGATTTTGCAAGTACTACCAAGGTTCCAGCAGAACCCGTAAAGCCACTTATAAAAACCCTATCATTAAAGCACTCGGGCAGATATTCATTAAAATGAGGATCTGCTGTTGGCACTATGTAGGCATTTAAGTTCTCTTGTTTCATAAGTTTTTGTAAGCTACTTATCCTTTTGGCATAGATATTCATAAACCCTCCTTTGAGTCTTGATTTTTCATTTTGGCAATTTTCACTGTGTTTTGACTGTTTTAAAATATTTTTAAAGAACTATTTTTTAAAAAGAATTTTTAAATTTTAAGTAAATGATTTTTTAATCAAGGCTATAAAATCATCAGCCTTTAAAGCAGCTGAGCCTATTAAAACTCCGTTGCAAAATTTTAAATTTAAAATATCTCTTATGTTATTTAAATTCACGCTTCCTCCATACAAGAGTTTAGCAGGGCTTTTTTGGCTTAAAAACTCTAAAATTTCAGCTAGATCTTTAAGATCTGCACTTAAACCCGTGCCTATGCTATAAATTGGCTCATAGGCTATGATTAGTCTTTCATAGGCTAGATCTAGCTTTGAGAGCTGTTTTGTTAAAAAATCCCTTGTTTGACCTACTTTTTTAATTTCTAGGCTTTCTCCTATGCAAAGGACGATCTTATAGCCTTGATCCTTTGCGAATTGAAATTTTTTTTCAATCAACTCATCGCTTTCATTTAGCAAAACCCTTCTTTCAGAATGTCCAAGCAAGACACAGTTGATATTAAACTCATCTAAATGATCCTTTCCCAACTCTCCTGTAAAGGCTCCATTTAAGCAAGGATAAAAATTTTGAGCCCCTTGAGTGAAGAAAAGCTCTTTTTTGACAAAGGCTGTGCTTGGAGGAAAGATTAAAATTTCATTTTCTTTGTGTAAGGAAGTTGTTATCTTTGAATTTAAATTTATGTTTGCTTGTGAATTCATGAGATCTTTCTTGGCTTTTAGATCCTTTGTGCTTGAATTTTTTATAAATTTGTTTAATGTTTTAGCATAGGCTTTAAAGCTAGTTCTGTTGTGATTACATTTTAAATTTGCAGCAAAGATCATATAAAACCCCTTGTAATTCTTAAAATTCACATAATTTTTAATTTTTAATATATTAGCAATACCGTTTTAATGAAACGGTAAAAAAGGCTTAAAAACTTAATAAAACAGTGTAAATTTAGGTAAATAAGCACTAAAAAATTTAAATTAGCCACTGTAAGCTTATAAACTTAAAATTGTATCTTTAAGGCAAATTTTAATTTAGCTTTTTTCAAAAATATTAAGCAAAAAGAAATTTTTGCTATCATTTTGCTATGAAAAATATTAACCTTGACGCACAAAATGAAGCCTTGCAAGCAAACTTCAAGCCTTTGCGAACCCTTACTCACGCCCCCATAAACTCACATTTTAGCAAAAACGCTGATGATTTTGTGGTGCGTGAAGTGCCGCTTTATGAGTTTAGCGGAAATGGAGAGCATTTGATCTTACACATTTGCAAAAAGGACTTGACGACAAATGAAGCTTTGCAAGCTTTAAGCGAGCAAAGCGGGGCAAAAATGCGTGATTTTGGCATAGCAGGGCTTAAAGATAAGCAAGGACAGACCTTTCAATACATAAGCATTCATAAAAAATTTGAGCAAATTTTGCAAAAATTCACACACGAAAAGCTAAAAATTATAAGCACGGCCCATCACGACAACAAGTTAAAAATAGGACATTTAAAGGGAAATTCCTTTTTCATAAGGCTTAAAAAAGTAAGTAAAATCGATGCCTTAAAATTAGAACAAGCCTTTGAAGCACTTAAACATCAAGGCTTTGCAAATTATTTTGGCTATCAGCGCTTTGGTAAATTTAAGGATAATTTCGCACAAGGACTTGAAATTCTGCAAGGTGAAAAAAGATTAAAAAATCTCAAAATTCAAGCCTTTTTACTCTCAGCCTTTCAGAGCGAGCTTTTTAATCGCTACCTAGCTAAGAGGGTGCAGTTGTCGCATTTTGTAAGAGATTTTAACGAGAAAGAACTTGCTAAGATTTATCCGCTAAATAAAACTGAGCTTAAAGAATTAAAGGCTCAAAGGCATTTTTTTAAGCTTTTAAGAGGCGAGGTTTTGGGGCATTATCCTTATGGCAAATGCTTTGTGTGTGAGGATTTAGAGGCTGAGTGTGAACGCTTTTTACAAAAAAATCTTTCTCCTCTTGGCTTAATTCTTGGCAAAAAGGCATTTTCTTGCGATAAGGGCTTTGCAAAAGCCCTTGAAAACGAGGTTTTTGCTGAATTTGAATGCTTTGCGTCTCAACTTATAGGCTCAAGGCGGTATTTATGGAGCTTTTTAGAAGATGCTAAAAGCCGATATGATGAGGAAAAGGCACATTTTTGTTTGGAGTTTTTCTTGCAAAAGGGCAGCTATGCCACTGTGATCTTAGAGGAGCTTTTGCAAAGATCTTTACAAGAAAGTTAAGGGCATTTAATGAAAAACTGTCATCGCTTGTTAAGCAAAGTATCTAAAACTCCCCCTTGTTATGCTAGGCGAAGTATCTCATAATAACGCAAAGTTTGTCATACCAAGCCCTTGTGCAAAGTATTTCAAACTCAACATTGTCATTCTGAGGGAGCGAAGAATCTCAAGCCTTCCCTTGTCATACAAGGCAAAGTATCTTAATAAGATACTCAAAACTACACTCTTTGTCATACCAAGAGTCTGTGTAGCACGAGTGAAGTATCTCAAAACTCTTGTCATTTTAAGCAAAGCGAAAAATCTCAAAAAAGAGATTTTTCGCTTTCTATGAAAGCTCAAAATGACAAAATCCTTGTCATACTGAGCCTTTAGGCGAAATATCTCAAAGCTCTATTTGTCATACTAAACATTGCGATCCAGCAGGTTGGGTAGCCGAAGCAAAAATATCTCAAGTCTCACATTGTCATACAAAGTGTAGCGAGGCATCTCGTAATTCTAAAAGAATTTCTTCGTTTTCTACGCAAACTTGCAATCATAAAGGCAAAAATTTTCATACCAAGCCTTTGTGCGAAGTAGCTTAAACAAATTTTTGTGATATTTAAAAAGACTATTTAGTAGAATTTTAGACCCAAAGATCTCTTTTGCCTTTTTCAAAAAGAAGGACTGTCTTGCTATACTCTTAAAGACTTAGCTAAATTAAACTTTAAGCCTGATCAAAGAAATTTAACTGACTTTGCCTTAAAACATTTATAAAAATTCATTAAAATTCACAAAAACTAGCTTAATAAAATTATCCTTAAAAGGACAAAATCTTGCTTTACACCCTGTGTTATCATTTATCTAGGTTAATTCCCATAAAAGCTCTAAGAAGAAGGCTAAAGGGCATCTTTTTGTATAAAAAAGAACAGCCCAAGGCATTAGAATATCTTAATCAAAACTATATTTCCCCCTTTTTAAAGGGCGAGTTAAAGCATTATGAATTTAAGCCCTTAAAAGAATTCAAAGATAGCAAAATCATTTGGCAGTTTTGGGCACAAGGAAAAGAAAATGCCCCAAGGCTCGTGCAAACTTGCCTTGCCTCAATTCAAGCTCAGATGAAAGACTATGAAATCATCGTTTTAGATGAAAGCACGGTGCAAGATTACATAAATTTCCCACCCCTTATCTTGCAAAAGCTTGAAAACGGAACGCTAAGCAAAACCTTTTTTTCTGATTTGCTTCGTGTGTGTTTGCTGGCAAGCTATGGGGGTGTGTGGCTTGATGCGACTATATTTTTAAGTGCTAAAATCCCCCAAAGCCTCTTAGAAAAGGACTTTTTTGCCTTTCAAAGAAGTAAAGAGCCACCACAAGATTATAAACTGTGGCAGGGCTTTGATTATCGCTATTTTATTTGGGATGAGGGCTTTAAAATAAGGCTTTTAAGCTCTTTCATCATAGCAAAGCCCAGACACAAGCTACTTTTAGCCTTGCAAGATATGATGATTTCTTTTTGGCTAAAAGAAGACAAATTGCCACACTACTTTACCTTTCAACTTCTCTTTGAGCTGCTTGTTTCAAATGAGGCTTATGCTAGTTTTAACTGCGAAATCACAAACGACACAGACGCGCATTTACTTCAACTTCACGCCAAAGAGCCTTTTGATGAAGCCTTGTGGGCTGAAATTCAGCAAAAAAGCCCGGTTCATAAGCTGACATATTTTAAAAATTTGCCTGAAAATTCAATGGTTTCTCGCATTTTAAAGCTTAAAAAAGAGGACTTAGAGGGCTTTTCAAAAAAAAACTTATCAAAAAATGAAAAAAAGCCTCAGGGCTTGGCATTTAAAAACTCACAAGCATCTTCTTTGACACACAAAAACTCAAAAGACATAAATTCACAAAGCACACACTCAGCACAAAAAAATTCACAAGACATAAATTCAACAAGCATTGAAAATTCAAAAGAAAAAATTCAAAAGACATCACAAGGACAAAAAGATGAACGCTGAAATTACCATAGTTACAGCCTTTTATGACATAGGCAGGGCGAGCATTAAGGGCTTTGAGAGGGATTATAAAAGATATATTGAGTATTTTTCCTTTTGGGCTGGGCTTAAAAACGAGCTTGTTATCTTTACTAGCGAGGATTTTGCAGATGAAATTCTAGCTGTGCGTGAGAAGCTAGGGCTTAAAGATAAGACAAAGATAGTGGTAAAAGAACTAGAAAGCTTTGACAGCGAGGCTTTAAGCAAGATGCGTGAGGTTTTTGCAAACTTTAATCAAAGCAAGGGACGCAAGAACCCTCAAAACATAGAGTGTATCAGTGCTGAGTATGATTATTTGATGTATTGCAAGCCCTTTTTTGTCTGCGATGCCATAGAAAAAGGGCTTACAGGCGATAAGGTGCTTTGGCTTGACTTTGGCTTTAATCACGGGACAGACTTTTTCACTGATAAAAGCCAGTTTAACTTTACCTTGTCCGTGCAAGAAGGGCTTAAAGATGATAAAATCAATTTTTTCGCTCTAAAAGATAAAGAAGAAGCACACTTAGCCCAGCTTTATTACTCTATGGATGTGTATTTAATAGGCGGTTTGATTTATGGAGGATGCAAGGTGTGGGCTGAGTTTAAAAAGCATTTTAGTGAAGCTTTGAGGGCTTTTTTGTCCTTGCAGCTTGTAGATGATGATCAAATTTTTCTTATATGGTGCGCTAGAAACTACCCACAAAGCTATAATATAGTGCGAAATAAGGGGCATTGGTTTGATTCTTTAAGCTTTTTTATCCCCCCACAAATTCGTTTAAATCTTAACTGCAAAGAAGCACGAATGAAGCCTCATAAAAAAGCAAAAAAGGCTATGCAAGAAGCCCTCTCACAAAAGCTTTATCTTAAAGCCCTTTTTTATGCCCTAAAATATATCTTTAAAAAGCTTTTTAAATGACTAGGATCTTCATAGAACTTCCCACCTGGCTAGGCGATAGCGTAATGGCAAGTGCGGCTTTAAGAGAAATTTTTTGGCATTTTAAAGGCGTTAATGAGAGCTTACAAGGCTTTGAAAACTACGGCACTAAAAATGCTTTACATTTGCAAAAAAACCCCCAGCAAAGCCTTGAAAATTCACACAGCCAAATAAATTTAAATCCAGCAAAGCTCACAAACAATTCTTTAAATCAAACAAGCCTTAAAAATTCAAAAAATATTTTAAATTCACAAGAAAAGCTCCAACAAAGCCCACAAAAACAAGTAGAATTCACCCTTTATGGCTCATTCGTGGCTTGTGAGTTGTTTAAAGGGCTTAAAGAGTTTGAAACTTTAAAAGAAAAATTCAAAGACAGCAAAGAATTCAAAAACTACGACAATTTTAGCTTTAAATTCATAGTTCAAGCTCCAAAAGCAAAGGGCTTTTTAGCCCCTTTTAAAAGGCTTTTAAACTTAAAAAAACTAGCCAAAGATTTAGGTAAATTCAACTATGCCCTTTCTTTTCGCTCAGCCTCTTCAAGCAAGATTTTGCTTTTTTTTATAAGTGCCAAAAATAAATTCGTCTTTGATAAAAATCAAAACAAAGAAGCCCATCAGGTGCTAAAATACCTTGCTTTCGTTGAAAATGTCTTGAATTTAAAGGCTACTTCAAGCGAGCTTTTTTTGCCAAGCCCTGCTTTTAAGGATATTTCAGCTAACGAAAAGCAAGAATTATGCGATAAATTCACGCTCTTGCAAGATAAAAAATGGCTAGGTATAAACGCAGGTGCTAAATACGGACTAGCAAAATGCTGGGATAAGGAGTATTTCGCAAAAGTGGCATTAGAATTCAAAAAAACGCACGAAATTTTAATCTTTGGCGTGCAAAGCGAGGCTGAAATTTGTGAATTTATCGAGCAGAATTTAGCTCAAAAGGGAGTAAGGGCTCATAATCTTTGCGGGAAAACGAGTATAAGTGAGCTTTGCACCCTCATTTCAGCACTTGACATTTTTATAAGCAATGACAGTGGGGCTATGCACATAGCAGCCTCTTATAAAACCCCCACCGTTGCTATCTTTGGACCCACTCGCTTTACTCAAACTAGCCCTTGGCAAAACGAGCGTGCAAAAATAGTGCATTTAAACCTAGCCTGTATGCCCTGTATGAAAAGGGTTTGTCCGCTAAAACATCACGGTTGTATGAAAGATTTAAAGCCTATTCTTGTCATAAACGCAGCAAACGAGCTTTTGGCTTTGTAAAATTTGCTTTAAAATTTAACATAAGATGCTAAAAATTATTCATAAATTCAAAACAAAGAACTAAATTAAATTTAAAGCAACTAGCAAGATGAATACAGTTTGTAAAACTAAAATTAATAGCTTAAAAATCACCTAAAAAGTGCGTATGAGTGGGAGTTGAAAGGCTAAATTCACACGCTTTTGTTGCTTTGCTGATGAAACATTTGCATTAAGAAATTCGGGGTAGAATTTTGCAACAAAATTGAGAATGCTTGAAAAAAGGACAGAAACAATGAGCCAAACAAATCTTTTTTCGCAACTAGAAAAAAGCCTAGAAAATTTAAAACAAAGTTTTAATTTCATCGACTTATTTGCTGGTATAGGTGGCATTAGAATGGGGACTGAAAATGCTGGTGGCAAGTGCGTTTTTTCAAGCGAGATTAACCCAAAAGCCGCCAAGGTTTATGAAAAAAACTTCAAAGAAAATCCACTAGGCGATGTAACCAAGATAGATTTAAGCAAACTTCCAAATTTTGATATGCTGTGTGCAGGTTTTCCTTGTCAGCCTTTTAGCATTTCGGGCAAAAAAAGGGGCTTTGAGGACACTAGGGGGACTTTGTTTGTTGATATTTGTAGGATTGTTGATGATAAAAAGCCAAAAATAGTATTTTTAGAAAATGTCAAGCATTTAATACACCACGACAAGGGCAAAACATTAAAAATTATCTTAACAACGCTTGAAAATTTAGGCTATAAAGTTACATATCGCTTGTTAAATGCCAAGGATTTTGGTGTCCCACAAAATAGAGAAAGGATTATCATCATAGCTTCAAAAAATGAGGGCTTTGATTTTAATCTCTTACAAACGCAAAAACAAGTGATTTTAAAGGATTTTTTGGATAAAAGTGGCGAATTTGAAGTGCTTGATAAGGCTCAATACACCCTACTTTCACACACTACAAACCAAGACTCTGGGCTGATTTTTTGTGGGTATCGTAACAAAAACATTTGGAAAAAGGGCATAAGGGAAAATACCCTGCATTTATCGCGTGTGCATAGACAGCTAAATCGCATTTATTCTGTCTCTGGTGTGCATCCTACCATACCTTCGCAAGAAAGCTCGGGCAGATTTTTATTTACATACCCGAAAGCAATATAGTGCGAAAAATGACTATAAATGAATGTTATAGGGTTATGGGCTTTCCCAAAAATTTCATAAAAGATGAAAGCCTAGCAGAGTGTTACAAACAAATCGGCAACTCCGTGTGTGCCTATGATTGAGGCTGTGATTAAAGAGATTATTTTTCAAGGACTGCTTAATGAGCGAAAACAAACGGCTTGAATGTCTTTTTGAAAAGGCTCAAATTCCACAAATGACAAATGATGAAAAAAGCTATGCAAGTGTTATAATATCTAATGCCTACAAGCAAAAGGGCGTTTGGACTGTGCTTGTTACGCTTTTATTTTACAAAACCTTACACCCAAACCAAGATATAAGATACCACAAGGTAGAGCTTGAAAATGGCTTTTCAGGTAGGACATTTGATACAAAAATCGTTACGCCAACTTTAAGAAAGCTAGGACTTCCTTGTATGGCTGAGAGTGGCCGGCTTACTCGCAGTTTTAAGCAAGCTTATCCTTATACGCTAAATTATCAAGGCAAAATCGCCAACAAAACCCTTAAAAACGCCTTTTTAAATATATTAGATCTAGTGCAAAAATGCGACACTAACGAAAAAGCAGCACAAAAAGCAAGGGATTTTTTAGAGCTTTTGTTTGTCAAAATCAAGCAAGAAATGCAAAAACATAAGGTAGAAATTATTCCCTTAAAAAATAAAGATAAAATTACGATAAACCAAATCACAACTATGCTTAACTCGCATTTTGAGCGTATTTACCAAACGCACGGAGCTTCAAAACTGCCCGTTTTAGCCTTTTACGCCATATATGAAATTTTAATTAAAGAGCTTAAAAGGTATGAAAATTGCGTTTTAATGCAGCTTGGCTCGCACACAGCAAGTGATAGAACCTCAAAAAGTGCTGGGGATATTGAAATTTTTAAGGATAAGCAACTTTATGAAGCCATTGAGATTAAGCTAGGTAGGGAGATTGACATAAATATGCTTGATATAGCGTATAATAAAATCATCAAATTCTCGCCAAAAAGATATAGCATTTTTTCCACAGCAAACATTAAAGAAAGCGACACTGCACAAATTTACGAAAAAATCGAAATCATAAGGCAAGAACACGGCTGTCAAGTCATCATAAACGGCGTTTTGCCAAGCATAAAATACTATTTAAGGCTTATTGATGATTTAAGTAGTTTTATAAACAACTATTCAGCACTCGTTGAACGAGATAATGAGCTACAAAAAGAGCATAAGGAATTTTTAAACACTCTACTAAAAACGCTAAATAAAGGCTAAATTCAAAGGCAAGCTATGCTAAAAAAACTTTTTTTTATTTTAAGTCCGCAAGATAAGAGCTTTTTTTATGCTTTGCTTGTGTTTAGCGTGTTTATTTCATTCATTGAAAGCTTTGCAATAAGCCTTATTATGCCCTTTGTAAGCGTGGCAAGTGATTTTAGCTTGCTTGAAAGAAATGCTTATTTAAGGGGCGTTTTTGAGTTTTTTGGCTTAAAAAACTATGAATTTATAGTTCTTTTTGGGCTTTTTTTAATCATCTTTTATTTATTTCGTGCTATTTTAAACGCTCTTTATTTTCATCTTTTGGCTCGCTTTTCAAAGGGTCGCTATCATCTTTTTGCCTTAAAAATCTTTAAAAAAATTTTAAGCCTTGATTATGAGAGTTTTAGCCGTCAAAGGCATTCAAATTTGCTTAAAAGCATCACCCAAGAGGCATATAATCTCGCCACTATGCTTTCTTGCTTCTTGCTAATGCTAAGCGAGCTTTTTGTCGTTGCACTCATTTACGCACTAATGCTAATTGTAGATTATCAAATCACCTTGTTTTTAAGTGCCTTTTTGCTTGTAAATGCTTTGATTTTGGTGCGTGTGCTTTCGCCTTTGATGAAAAAAGCTGGAATTAAAAGAGAAAGGGCTATGGGGGCTTTTTTTGAGACAGTAAGCGTGAATTTAAACAATTTCAAGCTAATTAAACTAAGAGGCAAGGAAGCTCAAAGTGCTAGGCTTTTTAGCTCGCAAAGCTTTGATTTTTCAAGGGCAAATATAATAAGTGAGAGTATAAATGCTCTGCCACGTCTTTTTTTAGAGGCTGTTGGATTTAGCGTTTTAATCTTCATAGTGGTGCTTCTAATCTGGCAAAAACAAAGCGACATACACGAGCTTTTGGCTATGATTTCGCTTTTCGTGCTAGCCCTTTACCGCCTTATGCCAAGTGCAAACCGCATCATCACAAGCTACAATGACATTTTATACTACAAAAACTCACTTGACATAGTTTATAGCATACTTTCAAGCAAGGATGAGGATTTAAAGGATGAAAAAATCGCCTTTAAAGAAAAAATTGAGCTTAAAAATTTAAGTTTTGGCTACAAAGACAAGCCCTTGCTTTTTGAAAATCTTAATTTTTCCATAAAAAAGGGCGAAAAAATCGCCTTAATAGGCGAAAGCGGGGGCGGAAAAAGCACGCTTGTTGATTTACTAATGTCGCTTTTAAAGCCTAGAAGTGGAGAGCTTTTAGTAGATAATGTGCTTGTAACTTCAAGCAATTTAAAATCCTTTCGTCAAAAAATAGGCTACATACCTCAGCAAATCTATCTTTTTAATGAAAGCATAGCCAAAAACATAGCCCTTGATGAGAAATTCAAGGAAGAAGAAGTGCTAAAGGTGCTAGAACAAGCGAATTTAAAGGACTTTGTTGATGGCTTAAAGGATGGAATTTATGCAATTATCAGTGATAATAATCTTAGCCTAGGACAAAAGCAAAGACTAGCCATAGCAAGAGCACTTTACTCAAAGCCTGAAATCCTCGTGCTTGATGAGGCTACCTCAGCCCTTGACAGCGAAAATGAGGCAAAGATAATGAGTGAAATTTATAAAATTTCAAAGGATAAAACCCTCATCATCATAGCTCACAGACTAAGCACCATCAAGGGTTGCGACAGGGTGTATAGGCTAGTTAATGGCAAGTTGAAAGAAGAGGCACTATGAAGATAGCCTTTATCATAGCCACGCTTCAAAATGGGGGTGCTGAAAGGGTGCTTGTAAGCCTTGCAAATGAGTTTTGCAAAAATTGCGAGGTGAAAATCATTAAATTTGATAATTTGCCCTCTTTTTACGAGCTTGACAAAGGGGTGCTTGTAGAGGATTTGCCAACTTTTAAATTCACAAATCTTTATCACAAAATCGCTAGCCGTTTTAAGAAATTCTTTGCCCTGCGAAGGGCTTTAAAGACAAGCAAAGCGGACATTTTCATCTCTTTTTTAGACAGCACCAACATAGCCTGTATAATGGCAAATTTTGGCTTAAAAACCCCGCTTATCATAAGTGAGCATAGCACTCAGGGCTATTTAAAGCCTAAAATTTGGAGGCTTTTAAGACGTCTTTTTTACCCTTATTGCGATGCCTTGACCGTTTTAAGCAGCAAAGATAGGGCTTATTATGAAAGCTTTGTAAAAAATGTCAAGCTGCTTTTAAATCCTTGTCATTTCACACCTTGCTTGAATTTAAAAAAAGAAAATGTCGTGCTTTTTGTAGGACGCCTTGATAAAAACAAAAACTGTGCTATGTTTTTAAGAGCTGTGGCAAACTTGCCCCCTAGTTTGCAAAAAGAGTATGAATTTATCATAGCCGGCGAGGGAGAGGAAAGAAAGAATTTAGAAAAACTCGCACTTAATTTAAAAATAAATGTGAATTTTTTAGGCAGGGTCAAAAACATAGAAGCACTTTATAAAAGGGCAAAGATTATTTGCCTTTGTTCCTTTGTGGAGGGCTTGCCAACTGTTCTCATTGAAAGTATGTTTTTTGAAGTAGCAAGGATAAGCACGGATTATGAAAATTCAGCAAGGGATTTAATTGAGGAGGGCAAGGACGGCTTTTTAGTGCCTTGTGATGAGGCAAGGGCTATGAGTGAAAAATTGACGCTTTTAATGCAAGATGAGGCTTTGCGTTTGAGCTTGGTTAAAAACGCCACAAAAAGATGTGAGGATTTTAGTATTGAAACCGTGGTAAAGCAGTGGTTTGAGCTTATAAACGAGCTACTTGAAAGAAAGCAAGATGAAACTAAATTTAAGCTAAATTCAAAGCCAAATTTGACAAAATCTAGCCAAGATTTAAAGGAAAATTTGGCAAAGCCTGAATTTAAAGCAAATTCAAAAGACAAAAATTCAAGTTTAAATTCAAATCCAACAAATAATTCAATCTTAAATTCAATAAATTTAAATTTAACAAAACAGCCAAGTTTAAATTCAAGTCTAATGCAAAATTCAATCTTAAACTTAAATTCAGCAAAAAATGATAAGGCAAAATTCCCCTTTTTATCCGTTTTAATCACCACTTACAATAGAAAAGATTTACTGCAAAAAGCTGTGAAAAGTGTGTTAAATCAAGATTTTGAGGACTTAGAAATAATAATTAGCGATGATAACTCCACAGACGGCACGGCTGAGCTTTGCAAAAATTTATGCGAAAAAAACAGCAAAATTCACTACACAAAAAACACGCATTATAAAAAAGGACCAAATGGCAACAAAAACAATGCCCTTGATAATGCCAAAGGCGAATTTGTAATGTTTTTAGACGATGATGATGAGCTTTTAGAAAACGCCATAAATATCCTTGTTAAAGAAAGCAAAAATGGTTATTCTCATATCTTTGCAAACTGCCTCATCAAAAAGGATGGGCAAATTACAGAGGAATTCAGCGGACAGGGCTTGAATTCAAGCTGTGAAGTGAATAAAAAAGACTTTTTGCTTGGCAAATTTTATGGGGAGTTTTTAAGCATATTTAAAAAATCCTTGCTTGGAAAAAACCGTTTTGATGATGAGCTTTGGGGACACGAGGCCTTGCTTTGGGTGCATTTATACAAGGAAAAAAGCCTTTATTTACACAAGGCTTTAAGGGCTTACACAAAAGATAGCGAAGGAAGCGTTACAAACTCGGCTTTACAAAACGCAAAGGGTGTGTATTTGGGATACCTAGCACTTGCAAGGCTTTTGGAGGCTGAATTTATCGCCACAAAGGACAAGGATTATAAAAAACAAATAGCCCTTCACTACAAAATGGCTGCTTATTACGCAAAATTTGCTAAAATGCCTAAAAAAATGCTAAAATGTTTAGCAAAGAGCTTAAGCACAAAGCCCACCAAAGAGGCTTTAATGTTGCTTTGCGTTTGCTTTGTGCCTTGCTTTGTGCTGGAAAAACTTACGGTTTTGAGGGTAAGATTATGCAAAAACTAGGAATTTTCATTTACTCGATGGGAAGTGGAGGGGCTGAGCGTGTTGTCGCAACGCTTTTGCCAACTCTGATGCTTAAATACGAGGTGCATTTGGTGCTGATGAATGATACCATTGCCTACGAACTGCCAAAGGATCTGCAAATTCATTACCTAGAACATTCAAAGCCAAAGGAAAAGCCCCTAATTAAACTTCTCAAACTCCCCCTCCTAGCCCTTCGCTACAAAAAACTAGTTAAAAGCCTAAACCTAGACAAACAGCTTGTCTTTTTAAACCGCCCAAACTACATAGCCTTGTTAGCAAGGATTTTTGGGCTTAAAATCCCACTCATCATCAACGAATGCACCACCCCAAGCCTTATGTATGCGAAAAAAAACTTCACTAGCCTTGCAAATAAGCTTTTGATTCGCCTTTTGTATCCAAAGGCGGATTTAATCTTGGCAAATTCAAGGGGCAATGAGGATGATTTAAGAACAAATTTTGGCATAAAAGAGGATTTAATTTGCGTACTTTATAATGCTGTGGATTTAGACAAGATCAAAAGCTTAAGCGAGGAGGACATTGAGATAGAGGATAAGTTTATCTTAAATGTCGGTAGGCTTGATAGCGGCAAGAATCACGCTCTTTTAATCAAAGCCTACGCAAGACTTGAAAGCGATTTAAAGCTTGTAATTTTGGGCGAGGGAGCCTTGCAAGCTGAGCTTTTAAGCCTCATTGATATGCTTCATTTACACGATAAGATTATCTTGCTTGGCTTTGATGAAAATCCTTACAAATACATGAGCAAGTGCAAATTCTTTGCTTGTACGAGCAATTACGAGGGCTTTTCAAATGCCTTGATTGAGGCCTTGGCATGCGGCTGTGCTGTGGTTTGCACCGAGCATAAAAGCGGAGCAAGAGAGCTTTTTGGCGACAATGAATATGGGCTTTTGGTTAAGGTAAATGATGAGGATGCCTTATATGAGGGGCTTAAAACAATGTGCGAGGATAAGCATCTTAGACAAGAGTATGAAAAAAAGGCAAGTAAGAGGGCAAAAGACTTTGATAAGATGAAAATTGCTCGTGAGCTTTTCGAGCTGCTTGGGGAGTAGGGCTTGCAAGAAGGCAAAGAATCAGATGTAAATTCAGTAAAAAATTCAAAAAATCAAACAAGTTTAGGTGTGGATTTAAACTCAAGTGCTTTAAATAATTCAAACTCTATTACAAATGCAACAAATGCTAAAACTTCAAACAAGAATATAAGATCAAACAAGCAAACAAGAAAAACTAAAAATTCAAAAATAAATTCAAAAAACCCAAAAAATTCACAGTTAAATTCAACAAATTTAAATTCAAGCAATGCTACAACTTCACAGTTAAATGTAAATAAAGAAGATCTAGCTGAATTTTCAGCCACAAATTCAAGTTCTAACAGCCTTGAAAATTCAAATAAAACGCATTTTAAAGGCTCAAAAAAGGGCGAGAATTCAATAAGTGCTGAATTTAAAGATAGCAAAAGTTCGGAAAATTCAAAAAATTCAAGCCAAAATTCAAGTAATTCAGCAAGTGCTGAATTTAAAGATAGTAAAAACTCACAAAGCCACGAAAATTCAGCCTTAAATTCAAACGACTTAAAAAATTCAAGCATAAATTCAGCAAATTTAAATTTAAATTCAAGCAACTCAATAAATTCAAAAAAAGCTCAAAATTCAGCATTAAATTCAAACCAAAACTCACAAAATTATTTTAGCATTTACAAAATCAAAGGCAAATTAAAAGAGCATTTTTCTCGCTACAAGGCACTTTATCTAGCCTTTTTGCTTTGCTATGCTTTTAGCGTTTTGTGCCGCTTTTACTGGGTGTGGTGGGCTAGCGAATATGAGAGCTTTAAATTCAACAACGAGCTAATGATAATCTCAAACGATGGCTATGTCTTTGCCGAGGGTGCAAGGGACAAGATAGCCGGCTTTCATCAGCCAAATGATTTGTCTTTCATCGACAATCCCCTTTCCTTGCTTACTTATTTTGTATTTAAGCTCACGCCTTTTAGCTTTGAGAGCATTATTTTATATATGAGCGTTTTTGTAAGCTCGCTTGTCGTTTTGCCCCTGCTTTTAATTTCAAGGCTTTATGGAAATTTAAGAGCTGGCGTTTTAGCAGCCTTGCTTGCTAGCATTGCAAATTCATATTATAACCGCACGATGGCAGGCTATTTTGACACAGATATGCTAGTCATTACCCTACCTATGCTAATCATTTATGCCCTACTTCGCCTCTGCCTTAAAAAAGACGCCCTATCCCTTGTAGCCTTGCCCCTTTTAAATGCCTTTTATCTTTGGTATTATCCCTCGGCATTTACGCTTTGCTGTGTTTTCATAGCCTTGTTTTTTGTTTATGTTCTAATCTTTCACCGCAAAGAAAATATCTTTTATCTTGCCACCGTGCTTTTGCTAATAAGCCTTGCAAGTTATCCTTGGTATATTGAGCTTGCCCTTTTTGCCCTATTTTTAGCCCTTTTTGCCTTTAAAAACGAGCTTTTTTCGTTTAAATTTAGCCTATTTTTAGTAGCCCTTGCCTTTGTTTTTGTATCTTTTAGCGGGGCTTTAAATAGCATCTATCAGCAAATAGCCTTTTATCTTTTTAAAAGCGATGTCGTGGGAGTTGCTCAAAGTTTTGCTTATTTTAATGTCTCAAACACCATACAAGAAACCTCAAACATAAGCTTGTCCGTCTTTATGCAAAGGATAAGTACAAGCGAGCTAGCCTTTTTGTTAAGCAGTTTCGGACTAATCTTGCTTTTAAGGCAGCACAAAAGTTTTATCTTAGCCTTACCTATGCTACTTTTGGGCTTTTTGGCACTTCGTGGGGGGCTTCGCTTTACCATTTATGCTGTGCCTGTGATGGCTCTTGGGCTTGGCTGGGCTTTTTTTTGGCTTATATCACAAATACAAAATTTTAGCTCTAAATTAAGCAAAATAAATTTTTCTAAAACGCGAATTTATCAGCTTTTATGCGTGATTTACATTGCGATTTTTTTGCTTTTAAAGGGCTATATTTACATTGAGAATTCAACTCTTGAAAAAAGTTTTTTGGGTTTTTCGGCTTATATTTTTAAAAAAGATTTCTTTGCTTTACAATTATTTTATTTGTGTATTTTTGGGCTTATATTTTTTGAAATTTTGCGTGCAAAATCATTTAAATTCGCAAGATATTTTGCCATTTTCATAGCACTTTTCTTTTCCGTGGGCTACGCCCTGACGCACATTTACGCCTACAAAGCCTCGCCCGTTTTTAATCAAAACGAAGTAGTGCTTTTGGATAAATTAAAAGGCATTGCTGATAGAGAGGATTATGTGGTGGCTTGGTGGGATTATGGCTATCCTATTAGGTATTACAGCGATGTTAAAACCCTAGTAGATGGGGGCAAGCATCTTGGCAAGGATAATTTCTTTCCCTCTTTTATTTTAAGTGCCAACCAAAGAGCAAGTGCGAATTTAGCAAGACTAGCCGTAGAATACACAGAAAAAAGTTTTTATGATAAAAACGACACCGTGCTTCAAAATGACTTATTAAAGGCTATGATGAGAGATTATGATTATGGGGCAAACTCAAGCGAAGCTTTAATTTTTCTAAACGCTTTAAATAGTCCAAATTTCACACTTAAAACCCCCAAAACCCGCGATATTTTCATCTATATGCCAGCAAGAATGTCTATGATTTTCTCCACAGTTGCTAGCTTTTCAAAGATAAATCTAGCCTCAGGGCAAATAAACACGCCCTTTATTTTCAGCACGGCACTAGCCCTTGGAAGTTTAAAAGATGGCTCTTATCTTTTGAGTAATTCTATGGTGCTTTCAAGCGATTTTACAAGTTTGTATGTGGGAGAAAGGAAATTAAGCATTCATAGCATAGTGGAGTTTAACTCCATTAAAAACAAGGAATTTAAGCATAGCCTTGTGGATGAAAATGGGGATTTTTTTGTTTTTTATTTAAAGGAAAATTTCAACCTGCCTATGCAGTTTATCATAATGGATAAGACTATGTTTGAAAGTGCTTTCGTGCAAATGTTTTTCTTTGAAAACTACGATAAAAGCCTTTTTGAGCTAGTTTTAAATGAGAGGGAAGCAAAGATTTATAGGCTTAAAAGGTGAGGCTTGAATTTTAAATTTTTTAAAAAGGTGTTGAATTTTACTTGTCCGTCATTGCGAGATTTTGCGTAGCAAAATCGTGGCAATCTATTACGCACAAAAGGTGCGTTTATGGCAAAATTTGTATCCAAAAAACACACTTTGTGTGTTATGGATTGCTTTGCTACGCTCGCAATGACGAGTATTGTTTAAATTCAACATTTTTTGCAAAAATGTCTTAAAACAAAAAAGGAATTAAACTTGAAAATAGGCTTTCTTTCTCACGCAGGAGCTAGCATTTATCATTTTAGAATGCCTATAATAAAAGCCTTGCTAGATAGAGGCAATGAAGTTTTTATCATAGTTCCACAAGATGAATACGCACAAAAATTACAAGATTTAAATCTGCCCTTTAAACTTGTATTTTATAAATTTGCTCGTTCTAGCCTAAATCCTTTCATAATTTTAAAAAATTTCTTGCATTTAAAGGCTATTTTAAAGCCCTTGAATTTGGATTTACTTCAAACAAATGCCCACAAAAGCAACACCTTGGGAATCATAGCGGCAAAAATGGCAAGCATAAAGCACACAGTCTGCCTTGTAGAGGGGCTTGGTAGCTTTTACATAGAAGATGATCTTAAAAGCCTAGCGGTGCGTGCAAGCATAAATGCACTTTACAAAATATCCTTTAAACTTGCTAATAAGTTCATCTTTGTAAGCAGGGCAAATGCTGAATTTATGCGTGATTTAGGGCTAAAAGAGGAAAAAATTGCCGTCATTAAATCAGTAGGCGTGAATTTAAGGCATTTTTATCCCTTTAAACTTAGCCCAGCTCAACAAAAGCATTTCTTGCAAGAAATAAAAGCATCTGAGAATTTACCTATGGTTTTGATGATTTCTCGGGCTTTGTGGCATAAGGGCATAGCTGAGTTTTACGAGGCTGCAAATTTGCTTAAAAACAAGGCAAATTTCTTGCTTGTAGGGGGGCTTGATAGGCACAACAAATCCTGTGTGCCTTTGGATTTCTTGCAAAATGGGGCTGTGTTTTATCTAGGCATTAGAAGCGACATAGCCTTTTTGCTAAATTTATGCGATATCTTTGTTTTGCCAAGCTATAAAGAGGGCTTTCCTCAAAGCGTTTTGGAGGCAAAAGCTTGCGGAAAGCCTTGCGTTGTAAGCGAGGTTGAGGGCTGCGTTGAAGCTGTGAAAAATGCAATCGATGGGCTTTACTGCGAGGTAAAAAATGCCTCTGATTTAGCGGATAAAATTTCGCTTTTATTAGAAGACAAACAACTTCGCTTGAATTTAGGACACAATGCCTTTAAAGACGCTTTAAATTATGATGAAAATATCATTGCTAAAAAATATCTAAGCGAGTATGAGAGGCTTTTAAAAGACTTAGTAAATTTTTAAAAAGCTTAAATTTAAAAACACAGCTCATTTTAAACCTTGCTAGGACAAAATAAGCAAAAATTACAAATTTAAGCTCTGAATTTCTTGGGCTTTTTTCACAAAAATGAGTAAGCTTAGTAAAAAATTCGCATTTACACAGTTAATTTAAACTAAGTTCTTATAATGTCAAACAACAAAGGACAAAACAGTGTATAAAAAATTCATAAAAAGAGGGCTTGATCTCACCGTGTCCCTATGCTTACTCATACTTTTTTCCCCTCTTATCTTGCTTCTTTGGCTACTTTTAAAATGCGTGTTTAAAGATGCTATTTTTAAGCAAGAACGCCCTGGGCTTAATGAAAAGATTTTCACGGTTTATAAGTTTAAAACGATGAGCGATGAAAAAGACGCTAGCGGAGCTTTGCTAGCAGATGAGCTTCGGCTAAAATCCTTTGGTAAGGTAGTTCGTAGCCTTAGCCTTGACGAGTTGCCTCAGCTTTTCAATGTCCTAAAAGGCGATATGAGCCTCATTGGTCCTCGCCCCTTGCTTGTGAAATACTTGCCACTTTATAGCCCCGAACAACGCCGCCGCCACGAGCTTCGCCCTGGTATAACAGGCTTAGCTCAGGTAAATGGGCGAAATGATATTAGCTGGGCTAAAAAATTTGAATATGATGTTTATTATGTCGAGCATTGCTCGTTTTTTTTGGACACTAAAATCGCCCTTTTAACGCTTTTTAGGGTCTTGCAAAGAAGTGGGGTTAGCAAAAGTGGCTTGGCAACGAGCGATGAGTTTAATGGGAGTAATTAAAAAAATAGGGTGAATTTTTGTGAATTTTGGCGAAAATTTGGGAAAATTCACAAAAAGCCTGAATTTCAAGCGAATTTAAAGGCAAAAACAAAGTTTCAAATTCACTCAACGCGGTTGCCCACGAAAGAAACTTAATCTGCTTTCGCGGATTTTTTCTTTCGGGTCAAAGCGTTTCTTGTCGGCACTTTCAAGGCTATCGCCTTGAATACCCACCCCCACCCAACGGGTTGCAAGCGTAGCGAAGCAAAAACCCCTCCGCAAGGGAGGGGGCTTTTTACGGCGTGAATATGAATTTGGGCAAAAATTCACAAAAAACACTTTAAAAAATGTTTTTAGGGTTGTTGATTGTGGATGAGAAAGGTAGTTTTGCGGACGAAGACTAGACCGATTTAGTCTGTCAAGTTCGCAAAACTACCTTTATCGCCTCAAGCAACAACACCACAAATGGAGTTTGAATGGACAAAAAAATTTATATCTACGGAGCTAGCGGGCAAGGGCTTGTTTGTGCTGACATAGCAAGGGCTATGGGCTATAAGGAAGTGATTTTTTTAGATGATGACGAAAAAAAGGGACAAAAATTTACGCCAAACTTGCCAAAACACGATATTTTCATAGCTGTGGGGGAAAATTCCGTTCGCAAAAAGCTCACTCAAAAGGTGCAAAAGGCTGGCTTTAACTGCGTTAGCCTCATTCATCCAAGTGCGATTATCTCGCAAAGTGCAAGTGTAAGCATTGAAAATGTCGCCATAATGCCCTTTGTAGCGATAAATGCAAGGGCTGTTATAGAAGCTGGGGTGATTTTAAACACTGCTTGTGTGATTGAGCACGAATGCGTGGTGGGTGCATTTAGCCACATAAGCGTTGGGGCGAAACTAGCAGGAAATGTTAAGATAGGAAAGGCCTGTTTTTTGGGTGTAAATTCTTGCGTTTTGCCAAATTTAAGCATAGCTGATGGGGTGATTTTGGGCGCTGGTGCTGTGGCTACAAAAAATATAACACAAAGGGGAGTTTTTGTGGGAGTTCCTGCAAAGATAATGAAAAATAAAGATGTTTGATAAAATTTAAAATTTTGGTTTATATGTCATTGCGAGACTTTACAAACGCAGTGTCGTGGCAATCCAAAAAAGCTGTGGTTTTTGCCATTTTAAAAAGCATTGATTAAATTCACATACTTGCTAAAAGGTTAATAGTTGGTAAGTTGTGGATTGCCACGACTTTGCTACCGCAAGTGCAAGGTCTCGCAATGACATTTTTGATAAAACTTCAAAAAAGGACAAAATATGAGATTTTTTCTCTCCCCCCCACATATGAGCGGCAAGGAGCAAGAGTATATAAAAAGGGCATTTGAGAGCAATTACATAGCCCCCTTGGGTGAATTTGTAGAACGCTTTGAAAATGCCATCAAGGATTACGCAAAGGTAGATAACGCCCTTGCCTTAAATTCAGGCACAGCCGCCTTGCATTTAGCCTTGCGGGTTGCTGGCATTAAAGAGGGCGATACAGTGCTAGCCTCAAGCTTTACCTTCATAGGCTCTGTCGTGCCTTTAAAATACCTAAAAGCTCGCCCTATCTTTATCGACAGCGATGAGCATTTTAACATAGACTTAAACTTGCTAAAAAGGGCTATCTTGGAAAACAAGCCAAAGGCACTAATACTAACGCATTTATATGGAAATGCGGCTAAAATAAATGAAATCGCCGCACTTTGCAAGGAACATAACATAATTTTAATCGAAGATGCAGCAGAAGCCCTGGGAAGTAGCTTTAATAGCAAGGCTTTGGGAAGCTTTGGGGACTTTGGGGTGTATTCTTTTAATGGCAACAAAATCATCACCTGCGGGGGCGGGGGTATGCTTATCGGCAAAGATGCACAAAGCATTGAAAAGGCAAGATTTTACAGCACCCAAGCACGCGAAAAAGAGCTTTTTTACGAGCATAAAGACTATGGCTATAATTACAGACTTAGCAATGTCTTAGGCGCCATAGGCACAGCTCAAATGGAGATTTTAGAACAAAGAGTGGCAAAAAAACGTGAAATTTATGAGTGTTATAAGGAAATTTTAAGCGATTTTTTTTATTTTGAAGAAGAGCCTTTAAATTCAAGGGCGAACAGATGGCTAACAGTTGCCCTGCTTGAGTTTGATAAAAAGGAGCTTTTTGCTTATGAAAGGGTTGAAAAGGCAGAGGCTAGGAAATGGGAGCTTCATCCCAAAATACAAAGAATAATAAAGCATTTATCAAGCCTTAAAATCGAAACCCGTCCGCTTTGGAAGGCTATGCACGCGCAAGGAGTTTTCAAGGGCTGTAAGGCTTATATAAATGGCAACAGCGAGCTTTTTTTTAAAAAGGGGATTTGTTTGCCAAGTGGGACGGCACTAGAAAAAGAGAATATAGAGGAGATTTGTGGGGAGATTTTAAAGGTTTTAAGGGATGAAAATTAGCTTTAATTAGATTTTAAATTTAGAATTTGTTTGTGAATTTGGCTTGAATTTTAAACTTTTTTGTGAATTGAATTTTAATTTGTGGGTTTTTTGAATTCGGCTTGGTTCGTCTTTCGGCTAAAAATCGCTTTTAACAAACTTCGGCAGACCGCTGTCGCTTTTAGTCTAGCCTCGTTTGCCAAAAGCGATTTTTCGCTCGAAATACTGCACCTTGAATTTATTTTACGGCAAATTCACGCAAGCGTGAATTTTCGCTTGAATTTCAAGCAAATTTGTGAATTTTATAGTTAAAGGGCGTGAATTTTCGCTTTAAATCAAAAGTTTTCTATGAATTTTTAGCGAAAATTCGCAAAAAATTCACGCCGTGCCGTCATTGCGAGCAATTTTTTGTAAAAAATTGCGTGGCAATCCACTAAAATTTAGGCTGTCGTCTGAATTTTCGCCGTAGTTTTGAGTGAAGTTGTGAATTTTATAGTTTAAAGGTTTGAATTTTTTAAAAAAGGCGTGAAACTTTGTCATTCTGAGCGAAGCGAAGAATCTCAAAAAATTTCTTTATAAAAGAGATTTTTCGCTTTCTTGCTCAAAATGACAAGATTATATTTGAAATTTAATATTTTTTTATAAAAAGCGTGAATTTAAAACATTTTGCCAAAAAAATTCACACAAAAACATTGAAATTAAGGGGACACAATGACACACAAAAGCAAGAGACTTGCCTTTTTTCTTTGTGCTGATGTAGTTTTATTTGCTCTATCTGTTTTTTTAGCCTATGAGTTAAGGTTTTCAGGCTACATACCAAGTATCTTTTATGAAAGCCTAATCAAAGCCACGCTCTTGCTTGTCCTTCTTAAACTAATGCTTTTTGGACTTTTTGGCATTTACAAGGTGGCGTGGCGGTTTTTTTCTCTAAATGAGGCAAGAAAAATCTTTCTTGCCCTAGCCTGTGCTGAGTGTGTATTTTTGGGGATTTTTTATGTGTTTGATGATTTTTTCAATCCCTTTCCAAGAAGCATCATAGGCATTGACTTTGTGTTAAGCTACCTTTTGATAGGCTCTTTACGCATTAGCAAGAGGATGTTTGTGGATTTTAGACGCCCCATTTTCAATGAGGATACGCCTTGCATAGTCTTTGGAGCTACCTCAAAGGCTTTGCATTTGCTAAAAGGGGCAAAGGAAGGCTCTTTGAACCTTCGCCCCATAGCAGTAATCGATGAAAGAAAGGATTTAATAGGCACATACTGCGATAAATTCAAGGTTCAAAGCAAAGAAGCCATAAAAGAGTATGTTAAAAACGGGGTTAAAACAGCCATCATAGCCTTTAAATGCGAACAAGACAAGCTAAAAAGCCTTTTTGACGAGCTTGTTAGCTATGGAATTAGCGATATAAAGATATTTTCATTCACAAACAACGAGACAAGAAATCTTAGCATAGAGGACTTACTTGCAAGAAAGCCAAAGGATTTAGACAGCAAGGCGGTTTTGGCATTTTTAAAGGGCAAAACCGTCCTTGTAAGCGGAGCTGGAGGCAGTATAGGTAGTGAGCTTTGCAAGCAGTGCATTGAATTTGGGGTGAAAAGGCTGATAATGCTTGATCATAGCGAGTTTAATCTTTATAAAATCACAGATGAGCTAGCAAAATTCAAAGACAAAATCAGCCCTGTGATGATGAGTATCCTAGACAAAGAGGCTTTAAACTCGCTTTTAAGCTCGCAAAAGATAGATTTAATCTTGCACGCAGCTGCTTACAAGCACTTGCCCCTTTGCGAGCTAAACCCCAGGGCTGCTGTGCTTAATAACATACAAGGGACAAAAATTCTTTGCGATTTGGCAAAAAAAAATAAGGTTAAAAAATTTGTGATGATAAGCACGGATAAAGCCGTGCGACCTACAAGCATAATGGGCTGCACAAAGCGTGTGTGCGAGCTATATGCTTTAAATTCAAGCGATGAGGCTTTTGAGGTAAGTTGTGTTCGCTTTGGAAATGTTTTGGGCTCAAGCGGGAGCGTAATTCCTAAATTCAAGGCTCAAATTGAGGCAAACGAGGCTTTAACGCTTACTCACCCAGACATAGTGCGTTATTTTATGCTAGTTAGCGAAGCCGTGCAGCTAGTCCTTCAAGCAGCTGCCATTGCAAAGGGTGGGGAGCTTTTTGTTTTAAATATGGGAGAGCCTGTAAAAATTATGGATCTAGCTAAAAAAATGCTACTTTTATCAGGAAAAACGCATTTAAAGATAGAAATCACAGGGCTAAGAAAGGGCGAAAAGCTCTTTGAAGAGCTTTTAATAGATAAAAGCGACATTAAAACAAAATATGAGAGTATCTTTGTAAGTAAAAGCGAGAAATATGATTTGAGTAAGCTGAATTTGCAAATAAACGAGCTACTTCATTCACAAAATATAGCTAGAATTTTAAAGCAAATCGTGCCTGAGTTTGAGCATAATGAGGAAGGAAGCTAATGTATATTAAAGACATTCAAAGATTTGAGGAAAATCGCTACAAGGCAAGGGCTTATATGAGCTATATGCTAACAAGAAATTTACCAGATAGACTTCCTAAAATCGAGCTTTCAAGCATAAATGTAGCCCTTGATAAACTAGCCCACGAGGTGCAAACCTTTGAGGCTCTTTATGTGCTTGATAAGGCAGGAAGACAGATGGATGATAATATCAGCACCCATAAGGAATTTTGCATAGGAAAGGACGAGGATAGAAGCGGGAGGAGTTATTTTTACAGGGCTGTTAAGCTCAAACGGTGTGTTTTAAGCGATCCTTATCCTTCGAGCCTTGATAATGAGCTTTGTGTAACGGCTTCTATGCCTATTTATGACAATGCAAATAGGCTACAATTTGTAGTTTGCATAGATATAAAGCTAAAAGACATACTAAAAATCATACAGGCAAGTAATTTTGAGTTCTTTTTTATGGAATTTAGTAGGGTGGTGTATTTTTGCTTTGGGGTTGTGCTTTTTGTGATAACTTGCTTTTTGTTTCACAGAGGAATTTTAAGCCTTTTTAATCAAGAAGGGGTTAAAATTCAGCAAATGTTTGAAAGCACCATTGCTATAACCTTGGCTTTGGCTATTTTTGATCTTGCAAAAACTGTCATTGAAGAGGAGGTTTTAGGACGCAATAAAAAGGAAAAAACAGGCATTCAAAAGACCATGGTGAGATTTTTAGGATCCATCATCATAGCCCTTGCCATAGAGGCTTTGATGCTTGTGTTTAAGTTAGTAACTGGGGATCTTTCTCAGATGATCTATGCTATTTATTTAATCATAGGGGTTAGCATCTTGCTAATAGGACTTAGTATTTATTTGTTTTCCGTTAAATACAAGGGAGAATATTTTAACGATTAAGAAAAATTAATGCAAAAAATGATATAATTAAGCTTAATTTTAACTTTTAGTAAGCTTAAATGAAGTATAATTAGAGATTAAAGTGAAAAATTTTTGAAAGGAAGTTGACCGTGAAATTGTTAGTTGTTGATGATAGCTCTACAATGAGAAGGATCATAAAAAACACCTTGGAAAAATTAGGACACCCTGATATTATCGAAGCAGAACACGGAGTTGAGGCTTGGGAAAAGCTTAGTGCTGATGATGCTATCAAGGTTGTGATCACAGACTGGAATATGCCTGAGATGAACGGCTTGGATTTGGTTAAGAAAATTCGTGCCGAGAAAAAATACGAGGATATGCCCATTATAATGGTAACAACTGAGGGTGGCAAGGCTGAGGTGATTACAGCTTTAAAGGCTGGGGTTAATAACTACATAGTAAAGCCCTTCACACCGCAAGTTCTCAAAGAGAAACTTGAAGATGTCCTAGGCATTGGCAGTGCACCTGTAGCTGAGTGAGTATGAAGTGAGCCTATGGAAAATTCTTACAATGAGCTTTTTTTGCAGCTTGAAAAGGATTATAATCCCCTGTTGATAGACCTTGTTTTGTCCTTAGGCATTGAGGCTGTGGAGGAAAGAGATGAGGGGCTTTTTATCCGCTCAAATGAGGATCTAAGCCAAATAGCTTGGGCTCTTGATGAATTTAGCACAAAACTTAGCCAAAACAAGAATATAAAGCTGAATTTACGAAGTACTCTTAGCAAAAAGCCAAATAAAAATTGGATCAAGGAGTATAAAAAAGGCGTTTCACCCTTGCAAATAGGGGATTTTTATATACATAGCTCTTGGCAAGAGCCAAATCCTAATGCTATAAATGTGCAAATTGATCCTGCCCTTGCCTTTGGCTCAGGTCATCACGAAAGCACTCGCTCTTGCATAGAGCTTTTAGCCAAATTTGCAAACAAAAACGATGAGCTTTTGGATCTTGGCTGTGGAAGTGGAATTTTAAGCATAATTGCAGCTAAGCTTGGTTGCCTTGTTAGTGCTTGCGATACAGATGAGATGGCTGTTTTAAGCACATTAAGCAATGCTAATTTAAACGGTGTCTGGCTTAAAGAGCTTTGGCTAGGAAGCATCAATCACAAAATAAGCACAGTTAATCAAAGCTCGTTTAAAATGTCAAATTTTAATTTAAATTCAAGCCATAAGCTAAATTCCAACAAAAATGAATTAAACACCTTAAAAAATCCTAAAAATTTATCAAATTTAAAAGAAAAAAATTCAGCCATTTTGAAAAAAACAAACATTAATTTCTCTCAAAATTTAGGCTATGGTCTAATAGTAGCAAATTTGGTTGGAGATCTTATTTTATCTCTTGCAACTGAGCTAAAAAAAGGCATTAAAAATGGGGGCTTTTTAATCCTTTCTGGCATACTGTTAAAATATGAAGAAAGAATTCAAAAGTCCTTTGAGGATTTAAAACAAATTCATAAAACTAAGACAAATGAATGGCTAAGTTTTGTGTATAGAAAGGAAGAATGATGAATAATAATCCAAACCAACAAGATCAAAATAAAAATAGCTTTTTCAACAAAAATCCTATTTTAATCTTCGCTATCTTTGCTGTGGTAGCGATCTTACTCTTTAAAAGCTTTGCTGATAATTCAGGCTCAATAGGAGGGCTTGGTGCAGAAGGAAGCAGAAATATAGCTTATTCTGAGCTTAAAAAGCTAATAGAAAGCAATCAAATCGCCCAGGTTAGCATAGGGCAAAGCTCTATTAGAGCCCTATCAAATCAAAACACAGTATATACAGTTAAAAAGGTAAGCAACGATCCTAGCCTCATAGCCTTGCTTGATGAAAAGAAGATCTCTTATGGGGCTTATTCTGAGACAAATTGGTTTAGCGATATGATCTTTTCTTGGGTCTTACCCATACTCATCTTCTTTGGAATTTGGATGTTTTTGGCATCTCGTATGCAAAAAAATATGGGAAGTTCCATACTTGGCATAGGAAGTTCCAAAAAGCTTGTAAATAGCGAAAAGCCAAAGATTAAATTCAACGATGTAGCAGGGGTTGAGGAGGCAAAGGAGGAGGTAAAGGAGATCGTTGATTTTCTAAAACACCCTGAAAGATACATTAATCTTGGAGCAAAGATCCCAAAGGGTCTGCTTTTGGTTGGCTATCCTGGCACAGGCAAAACCCTCTTAGCCAAGGCCGTAGCAGGTGAGGCTGATGTGCCTTTTTTTAGCGTTTCGGGGTCATCATTCATAGAAATGTTTGTAGGCGTGGGAGCTAGCAGGGTTAGGGATTTGTTTGAAAATGCCAAAAAAGAAGCACCCGCCATCGTTTTCATTGACGAGATAGATGCCATAGGCAAAAGCAGAGCAGCAGGGGCTATGATGGGTGGAAATGACGAAAGAGAACAAACCCTAAATCAACTCTTAGCCGAAATGGACGGCTTTGGCACAGAAAGCTCACCCGTAATAGTGCTTGCTGCTACTAACCGCCCAGAGGTTTTAGACGCTGCCCTTTTGCGACCCGGGCGATTTGATAGGCAGGTTCTTGTTGATAAACCTGATTTTAAGGGTCGTTGTGATATTTTAAAGGTTCATATGAAGGATGTTAAAATTTCACCTGAGGTCAAGCTAGAAGATGTAGCAAGGCTTACTGCTGGACTTGCGGGGGCTGATCTGGCAAATATTATAAATGAAGCAGCCCTCTTAGCAGGTAGGGATAATAAAAAATATGTAGAGCAAAAAGACTTGGTAGAAGCTGTGGAAAGGGCTATTGCGGGACTTGAAAAAAAATCTCGCCGCATTAATGAAAAAGAGAAAAAGATCGTTACCTACCACGAGTGCGGACACGCTCTCATAGCCGAAACCACAAAGGGTGCAAAGAAGGTAAGCAAGGTGAGCGTGATTCCAAGAGGACTTGCCGCACTTGGCTATACCCTAAACACTCCTGAGGAAAACAAGTTTTTGATGCAAAAGCACGAGCTCTTGGCTGAGGTTGATGTTTTGCTCGGAGGTAGAGCAGCAGAGGATGTCTTCATAGGTGAGATTTCAACAGGAGCTAGTAATGATTTAGAACGAGCCACAGACATCATAAAGGCAATGATCTCTATGTATGGAATGAGCGATATAGCAGGACTTATGGTGCTTGAAAAGCAAAGAAATACCTTTTTAACAGGGGGACAAACTGTTAAGGATTACTCGGATAAAACAGCTGAGGCTCTTGATGAGTATGTAAAAAAGACCTTAGATGATCGTTATCAAGGGGTTAAAAAGACCTTGCAAACCTACAACGGAGCCATTGAAACAATGGTAGATGCACTGTATGAGCAAGAAACCATCGAGGGTAGCAAGGTTAGAGACATCATAAAAGATTATGAGATAGCAAATAATCTTGAAAGCCGCTTACAAGAAATTGAGAAAAAGAAAGAAGCCTAATGAGCCTAGCCAAAGCCACACAAGCCACGGTGGCACTTTTTGGAATATTTTTTGTGCTAGTGTGGATCATCTTTGGCTTTTCTTGGCTTTTGTTCTTTCTTTTTTTAGCTCTAATCTTCATATGCAGAAATACTAATAAATCCATAGTTTGCACAGATCCGAAGGCTATCTTAGCTCCTATTGAAGGAGAAATAAACTCCATTCGCACAGTTAAACACCAAAATTTAGGCTCTTGCATAGAACTTAGCATTAAAAATTACCTCTATAACGAGGGCATAATTCGTGCAAATTCAAGGATGCAGATCAAAGAATTTAGACTTAGACACGGACTTTTTTCTTTTGAAAACAAGTACTTTAACGAAAGAGCCTTTATCATCGCAAGTAGCAATGATAAGCTTTTTGCTCTAAGGCTTAATCTTGGTTTTTTGGAAAGAATACTTAAATTTTATAAAAAACAAGGCGAGTTTGAGGTGGGCGAGGAGCTTGGATTTAGTTTAAACTCCACTGTTGATCTACTGTTACCAAAAGATACAAGATTATTAGTAGCAGTTGGAGATAAGATAAAAAGCTCTTCCTTGCTAGGATATTTTTCTTAAGCGATTGATACTTTTAGCTAAAATGACCTAGGATTTTTCCTAAGCCATTTTAACAAAAATTTTATACAAATTTTCATTCTTAACCTTGACATTATATCGAAATTAAGTTTCTTTCAAATGAAGGTAGAAAAATTCCCTTGCCGTGAAACTGACTTAATCTAGCCTTTGTAAGGTCCCCAGAAATTCACAATTTTGTTGATATGGCTTCGTCCATTTGCAAACTCATTTTTGCTATGTTTTACTCGGTAATGAGCCTTTGCTCCTTCTTGCAAAGTTGCAAGACAAAACGAAACAAAAAATCCACCAAGGCACCGTAAGCTTTAAGCTTATCGCTATAAATTTCACTTTCTTTAAGCTCTGAAAAGTCCTTTATAATCGGCAATAATTCTTTTGCAGAGCAATGTTTTACCATCTGTGTATAAACGCAACCATTTCGCTTTAACATTCCAAACACAGATGTTTTCTTGCCAGCCCCACGCCTACGCTTGCCACGCACTCTGCGAGCACCAAAATAACTCTCATCGACTTCAATCCACCACTAATCTTGCTGATTTTTTCACATTCTTTGGCTATAAAAAGCTTTATTTACTGCACTATTCTATTAACGAAAGGGCGAGAAACCTTGCAAAGAGGGTGATTTTGCTTACACAAATGTCAGCACAAAAACACTCCAAAATTTGTCTAAATTTTCGCTCCCAAATGTAGGGCAAAAATATATACTAACATCGATTTTACCAACCTTTCAGCCGTCATTATATCAACTAAAAGTATCAATCGCCAAAACAAAAGTCCATTTGCAAATTTCGCCAAATGTAAGGGAAGTTTTTAAGTATTTTTACCTCGTGCTACACACTCGTCCCTTTGCTAAAAGCCTTGATTTATAGGCGAAAAACCCTCTAATTTTGTTAAATCTCATAACAAAGTTTGTGCAAAAATTTCAAAAAATTCACATTTTACTAGCCCAAAAATGCAAGAATGTCCCTAAAACGAGAGGTGGAAGTTGATGAGAGTTATTTTTACTTTATTGCACTCGCAACTGCGTAACAAAAAGTAGCAAGATGTATCAATGGTAAACGTGGACATTGAGCTTATAAACAACATTTGTGTTTTTGCTGTGTGCCACACATACTCGTCCCTTTGCAAGAAGATATGCTAAAACGCTAGTTTAGCATTTATACGAAAGTAGTAAAGCACTGCTTGGCAAAAAAGCTAATATTCATAACAAGAGACCTGCAAGGCTCGGAAAATCTTAAATTTACGGCGACAGTGCATCCGAGGGCATAAGATGTCATTTGGTGGATTTTTCAACGCTTAGCTTGTGTCTTGGCTAAGTAAAGATGCATTATATGGCAAGTACTCCAAATTCGATTTGCAAAGGTGCAAAATCATATCAACGCAATTTGTGAATTTTTTGCTTCGTGCTCTTGTAAGCTCAAACAAAAGAGGTTTTGCGAATTTGAGTTTAGTCAAATTCAATGCTAAGAAAGAAAATTTTATCCTTCACTTAAGGGAAACAGAATTTAGATATAATATGAAAAATTTAGGACAAAATATTTATCAAAATTTATTAAAGTTGATGAGAAAAAATCCTATTAAAGTATCTTGAGCTAAAAATTAAACATTAAGATTTGTATAAAATCTTGCTAGAAGTACTAATAAATCAAGTGCTTAAGTTAAATTGAGCCAAAATGATAATATAAAATCCTCTTAGCTTGGATTGAATTTAATTGAGCCTTTTCTTAAAAGGAAGACTATGCAGCAACAAAAGAAGCCTCATTTAATCTACATCTTGCCAAATCTATTCACAGCAGCAAGTTGCTTTTGTGGGGTTGTATCCATCATATCATCTTATAATTATGATTACACAAGCTCTCTTCTTTATATCTTTTTAGCCCTCATCTTTGATGGACTTGATGGGCGGGTGGCAAGACTTACAAATACCACCTCTAAATTTGGCATTGAATTTGACTCCCTAGCTGATTTAGTAGCCTTTGGGGTTGCACCTGCTATATTTTTCTATGTTAGCCTTGGTTCTACATATGGCAAACTAGGTTCTTTAATCTGCGGACTTTTCATAGTCTTTGGAGCCATTCGTCTAGCTCGCTTTAATGTAAGTACAGGCAAGTACGAGCCTTCTGTCTTCATAGGACTTCCCATACCAACAGCTGCAACTGTCAGTGCTATTTACACCTATGCCTACATAAATTATGATTTTTTAAACCCAGCAGTTGTATTAATCTTACAACTTGCACTTGCTATTTTAATGGTAAGCAATATACGCTATCCAAGCTTTAAAAAGATAGATCTAAATAGATCCAGTATGTTAAAGGTGTTAATACTCTTAATCTTTGTCTTTTCTTTGCTTTATCTTTACACAGTACAAAGCATACTCATAGCCATATCCCTTTATGTTCTTTACGGACTTTTAAGGGCTGTTTGGACCCTACTTTTTGTAAAAAAATTCAAGCAATAAGGCAATTAAAATTTAAATTAAGTTTTTAAAACACAGATTCTTAAAACTACAAATGCTACACAGCTACACTGGCTTTTATAAAATGGCTCTTTTTTAAAAAAGTATTGATTTGTAGCTCTTAACCTACAGTCTAAGAAGCCATAAATTCAAGGCATTTCTTCATAAATTCGTGGATTCTTGGCACACGCTTATAATGACAAATTGATATTTTGTCTAAAATTAATATGTTTTTGAAAAAAGCCTAATAAATTTAATCTTAGTATTAAAAAGGCATTTATCGTTGCCATTTTGAGTGTAAAAAAATGTAGAAACTAATATGAAGATCTTCCTAGATAAAGCTCTTAAACCAAGCTTGTCTAAGTTTAGTTTGTGAATTTTTAGTTTTTGCCTTTTTGTGAAAGATAGACACTGTTTTAAATTCACAACATGCTTAAATTTAAAGCCTTAAAATAAACTAAATCTTTCAAAAAAGCTATTTTGAATAAAGTAGCACACTCAAAAGCTACCGTAACTTACAAAGAAACACCTTAAATTCAGCCATTAAATTTAAACTTAAGCTAGAATTCACAAAAAATGCTTTAAATTTAGGCTAAATTAAACTTAAATTAAATTGAAAGGTTTTTAAGTTAACGCATATGATAAACAAAGCTTTATTTTTAAAATTCACAGATATAATTTAAGGAATTTGGAAGTATTTTTTGTTTCGCCTAAAGGCTCATCCCTTTGCAAGAAGCCTTGATTTGAAGGCAAAACACCCTTTAATTTTGCCAAATTCGTCATTAAAATTTGTGCAAAAAATTCAAAAAATTCGCATTTTAATCGCCAAAGAATGCGAGAAACTTCCTAAAATGAGTACTGAGATGAAGTTTATGAAAGTTATTTTGCTTCCCTACACTTAAAACTTTGTAGCCAGAAGGTGCAAAATGTGTGCGTGGTAAGCGTGGATGTTGTGCTAACAAGAAAAGATCTGTGTTTTTACTTCGTTAAGCCTCTTGCAACTTTGTAGCTAGAAGGTGCAAGGGTGCATTATATGGTAAAGCATAGCGAAAACGAGTTTGCAAACTAGCAAAATCATATCCATTAGATTGTGAATTTGTTTACTTCGCATTCTTGCAAATTCAAAGCAAAAGGTGCTTTGCAAAGTTTAGCTTAGCTAAAACTGCTAATAAAGAAAATTTTGCCCTTAACTTAAAAGAAACAAAAATAAGAGAAAAAATTTAGGACACAATTTTCATCAAGATTTATTAAAGTTGATAAGCCCAAATCCTATTAAGTTGAATTAAATCAAAACTATTTTTATCAAAGAACAAAGCAGTACGCTCAAAAGCTACCGTAACTCACAAAGAAACACCTTAAATTCAGCCATTAAAATTCAGCCTTAAATTTAAGCTTAGGCTAGATTCACAAAAAAGACTTTAAGCTTGATTATTAAGCTTGATCCACTCCTTGGCTATACGAACAGCATTTGTAGCAGCTCCTACTCGAATTTGATCAGCTACGCACCACAAATGCAAGACATTTTTACGGCTTAGATCGCCACGAATTCGTCCTACATAGGTTTCATTTGTGTTGCTACTTAGAAGGGGCATGGGGTATTTTTGCTTTTGTGGCTCATCAATTACTACTATATTTGCTGCCTTTGCTAGAATTTCTTTTGCCTTTTTTGCACTCACTTCCTTTTCAAAATGAAGGGTGAGTGCCTCGCTATGGCTCCTTAAAACCCCCACACGAACGCAGGTTGCTGATATTTCAAGACTTTTGTGTAAGATCTTTTGGGTCTCATTTACCATCTTCATTTCTTCTTTTGTGTAATCATTTTCCATAAAAATGTCAATCTGAGGGATGACATTGAGTGCTAGGGTGTGTGGGAAGGTGGATGATTTAAACTCAGCTAAATTAAAGGCAAAAAAGCTTTGTAAACCAGAAATTAGCTCATCCATACCCTTCTTACCAGCCCCACTAGCTGCTTGATAAGTAGCCACATCAACCCTTTGTAGTTTAAATATCTCATCAAGAGGCTTTAAAATCTGCACCATTTGAATGGTAGAGCAGTTTGGATTTGCTATGATACCTGTTTTTTTCCAAAGTTTAATATCCTCTGCATTTACCTCAGGCACGACAAGAGGGACATCTTCTTGCATTCTAAAATGGCTTGTGTTATCGATCACCAAGGCACCTGCTTTAACCGCAAAGGGTGCAAATTTAGCAGATACAGACCCACCTGCACTGAAAAAGGCTATATCCACGGGATTTTCTTTAAAAACTGTTTCTGTAAGCTCTTTAACGCGGTAGCCTTTGCCTTTAAATTCTACTTCTTTACCCACACTCTTCGCACTTGCAAGGGCTAAGATGCTTTCTACTTCTAAGTTTAACTCATCTAAAACAGTTAAAAGCTCCTCGCCCACAGCACCTGTGGCACCAACTATGGCTATTTTATATTTCTTACTCATTTTTATCCTTTAATTTTTTGCAAATTTTAATCTTATTTGTGAATTTTAGTGTAATTTTTTGGCTTAAATTCATAGAGCTATTGTATGTAACTTAGCAAAAATTAAATACAAAATTCTTTTAGTTTTGTTTGACTAAATAAAATTACTAAATCTTTGCCAAAAAGCAAAAACAAGCCTTAAAAGCACAAGAAAGGCTTGAATTTAAAAGCTCAGGTTTATAAAATTTAAACTATTCTCTTTTATTTAAAACAACTTTTAAACCCTTGATTAAAATTCACTTAAAATTTAGTTTTTTGTTAAAAATTGGCTAAAGATATTTTAATAGGATTTTCTCTTGTCAATTTTAATAAATGTTGATATAGATTTTGTCCTAAAATTTTTATATTATATCTAAATTCTGCTTCTTTTAAATGAAAGGCAAAATTTGTTTTTTAAGCCTTTAAATTTAGCTAAAACAAACTAGCAAAGCATTTTTTGCTTTGAATTTACAAGACGCGTAAAGCAAAAAACACTCACAATTTCATTGATATGATTTTGTAAGTGTGCAAACTCACTTGCACTATGTTTTACACAGTCTTATATCTTTACTCCTTCTTGAAAGGTTGCAAGACGCGTAGCACGAAGTAAAAATACTTCAAAATTTCCCTAAATTATATCTGTGGAATTTGGAAACAAAACTTTGTTTTTCATAAGACTTAGCTGAAAAACCCTTTGATTTAAGTTTAATTAAGTCAAAATAAATTTTAAGCCCTTGATTAAAATTCACTTAAATTTTAGCTTTTTGTTAAAAACCTAAAAAGCCCTCGTGCTTTTAAAGCTCATATCTTTTCATCTTTTCTTTGAGGCTTTGCTCATTCATTTCAAGCATAGCACAGGCTTTTTGTATGTCGTTTTGACATTCATTAAGCACCTCTATGATTAGTTCTTTTTCTAAATTCTTAATGTCTTTTTTTTGCCTACTTTCTAAAAACAAATCCTCGCTTGAAATTTCAGCACCCTCACTTAGTATGCAAGCCCTTTGTACTATGGATATAAGCTCTCTTATATTGCCTGGATATTCATAATTTAAAAGGCTTTTGCGTGCTTCTTGGCTAAGTGTTTTTTCTTCAAGTTCATACTCCTTGCAAGTGTCCTTTAAGACCTGAGAGGCTATGCCTAAAATTTCTTCTTTTCTCTCTCTTAGGGGTGGAATTTCAATGGGTATGGTGTTTAAGCGGTAGTATAAATCGCTTCTAAATTCACCGTCTTTAATCTTTTTTTCTATGTTGGCATTTGTAGCACATACTATGCGGACATTGATCTTAATGGGCTTTGTGCCACCAAGCCTTGAAATTTCTCTTTCTTGCAAGGCTCTTAAAAGCTTTGCTTGAATTTCAACGGGCATCTCGCCTATTTCATCCAAAAACAAGGTTCCCTCATTTGCTAACTCAAAAAGCCCTATCTTTGTGGCATTTGCATCTGTAAAGGCTCCCTTTTCAAAGCCAAAAAGCTCACTTTCTATTAAATTCGCTGGAATGGCTGCCATATTTATGGCTATAAAGGGCTTTGTGGCTCTTTTTGAATTTTTGTGTATGAAGTTAGCAAATAATTCTTTCCCCACGCCACTTTCTCCAAAAAAGATCACACTAGCATCTGTTTTTGCAGCTTTTAAGCTTAAATTCAAAGCCTTTTCTAAGACAGCTGAGGTAGAGAAAAACTCAGCACTTTTTTTGTTAGCCAAACTAGCTTTTTTATCTGCTGTTTTTTCTTTAATGATCCTAAGCCTTTTTATAGCCTTGATCAAAGTATCTATATCAAAGGGCTTTGTTAAAAAGTCCTTTACTCCAAGCCTTAATGCTTCTACTGCCTTATTTAAGGTAGCATTTCCTGTTATGATGATGAAGTCGTATTTATCAGCACACTGTTTGACAAAGTCAAGTCCGTCAAGCCCTGGCATATTTATATCTGTTATGATTAGATCCACTGTGCTATCTAGCTTTTTTAAGGCCTCAGTGGCTGATTTATAGCTACTTATCTTAAATTCTTTATACTCACTTAGGGCTATTTCTAAGGATTTTCTCATATTTATATCATCTTCTACTATGGCTAGATTCATGATTTTGCCCTTATATTTCTATTTGCTACTCCAATTTGCTCATAGGCATCAATGTCCTTTTTATAAGCACTATACTTTTTGGCAAGTTCTCTATTTAAAAAGGATATATGCTTGGCTGTGGCGTTTTGATTTGAGGTGAGTGCTGTTATGAAGCCAAGCTTTTTTTTGGCATCTGCGCTAAGTTTTGAGCTGTTTTTGGGAGGTAGTTTTTGATCTTGTAAAAAAAGCTTGATAAGCTCGTCTAGCTCAGCCTCGTTAGCAGTTTTGGCTTCATTTATTAGGGTGTCTAAATTTTTTGCACCCTTTGTTTCTTCTTTTACCCCGTCTTTTTTGGCTGAATTCACAAACATAATCACGCCAAGAACTAGGCTAGCAAGCACAAAGCCTGCTAGGATGATGATTATCCAAGTAGTCATTTATTTCTTTCTATAAGCTTTTTGCGTATCCTCTTTTAAAGAAACTTATTATAGCTAAAATTAGCATTAAAATAAAGCCAAGATACACATAATCAGGAATTTTTGTAGCATCTCCTGCTGCGTAAGAGTGCATACCAACCAAGAAATAATTTACTCCAAAATAGGTCATTATAATGCTCCAATAAGCAAACATTGAAGCTAGGGCGAAATTGTATTGACTTCTAAGGCTTGGCACGAGGCGAATGTGAAGTACAGCAGCATAAATTAAAATACTAACAAGAGCCCACACCTCCTTTGAATCCCAGCTCCAATACCTCCCCCAGCTCTCATTTGCCCAAATGGCTCCTAAGAAATTACCCACAGTAAGTAGCATTAAGCCTAGGATCATAGCCATTTCATTTATGCGGGTTGCCTCTGTTATGTTTCTAGCTATGCTTGTATTGTGAGATCCTTTTTTTTTCATAAAGCACAAAAGCACAAGCACAAAGATACCAAGCAAGGCACAAAGCCCTAAAAAGCCATAGCTTGCAGTGATTACTGATACATGAATACTTAGCCAATAACTATTTAAAACAGGGACTAAATTTGTAATTTGAGGATCAAGTTCTCCTAAATGTGCCACCCACAAAACAAGCCCAGCTAAAATAGAGGTTAAAGACAAAGAAAGGGGGCTTTTTCTTGAAAAAAAGATCCCACTAAGCCCAAGGGCAAAGGCTATATAAATCATACTCTCATAAGCATTGCTCCAAGGAGCATGATCTGCTAAGTAAGCCCTTAAACAAAGCCCTACTGTATGAACTAAAAAGGCAAAGATATTTAAGATATATACTATTTTAAAGGCTAGGTTTATGCTCGTGTTAGGGCTTAGCATCTTAAATAAAACCAAGCATAAAAGCAAGAGCCCGGCTAATAAATAAACAGGGCTAAGCTTTACAAAGATCTCGGCCTTATTTACAAAAAGCTCTGTATTAAGCTTGGTTTCGCTTGGAATGATCTTAGCTCCAAACTGTCTTTGATACTCTTTTATAAGCTCTAAGGCTAGATCTGCCTTTGTGTAATTATTTTCAACTAGGGCTAAGATGCTTGTGTTTATGTAATTACTAAGTAGTATAGAAACTTGTTCTTTTTCTGCACCTTGAAGCTCGTTGATGCGGTTTGGGGATAACCAAAGATCATTTTCCCCACTTTGCAAGGGAAAAATTTTAAGCAGATCTCCATTTAGGGCTAAATTAACAATATTTGCCCTCTCATCAAGCTTTATGATCTCCTTATCAAAGATGCCTCTGGAGTTTGGATTTTTACGGTTTGCATTTTCTACATATTTTTGCAGCTTGTAATTATCAGCTTGATCGAAAAAATCCACATACCTAAGATATTTTTGAGGTGCACTAAGTCCTAGAATTTTGCTAAATTCCTCATTTACTGCCTTATTTGTTGGCATAATGATCATAGGCTCATAAGCCCACCAAGCCTTAAAGATAAACATAGAAAGCACAACAGCACTAGCCTCGCTTCCCTTATAGCTTGTATCCTTATAAACCTTGCCTAGAATTTCACCTGCTAGGGTATCCAAAGGAGCCATCCTGCCTCCGCTTTTTTGCACTACCAAGGTGGCAAGTTTGAGGCTGTGTTCTTTTGAGAGTAAGGGAGCTGCTTTTGAAGCATTTATATCTGCTGCTTGTAAGTTTTGACTAAGGCCAGCAAAAACCAAAAAAACAAGGATGATTTTTAAAGCATCTTCATTTACCAATCTTGCAAGGGTTCTAAATCTTGAATGGGGATTTAAAAGGCTTAAAAACATACCAAAACACAGTAAAAAATATCCTATGTAGGTTGGAATTTTACCTGGATCCTTATTTACAGAAAGCACAGTGCCTTTTTCATCCTCATCATAAGAGCTTTGATAAAAACGGTAGCCCTTGTAATCAAGGACATTATTCATAAAAATTCTATAATCAAAGCTTAGACCATCATCTATTAACTTAACCTCACTTGCATAAGAACTTGGAGACATAGAGCCCGGATATCGCTCTAAGATAAAATTTTTAAGATAAAGCTCAAAGGGTAGCTCCTCAGTAACTGTCGTGTAGGAAACAAAGAATTTTTGCCCACCAAGCTCCACAGCCCTTGCTCTGTCAAATTCAAGCACAGCTAGATCCTTAGTTTCTCCCTTGTAGCTTAGACTAAGCTCTAAGGCATTTAAGGCATTTTTATCAAGGCTTAGCTCCTCTTTTAAGCCAAAAACAAGGCTTTTAAGCCACTTAAAAAAGCTCTCATACTCAGGGGGGTTCTTGCCAACAAGCTCTATTTTAGCATTCATAGAGGCAAATTTAATGACAAAGCTTAGATCCTCATAGCTATAAAGTCTTTTTTCCCTTGTATCTGTCTTAGTTAGTGCCTTTAAATTTGAGCTTTCCCCACTACTCATACTAAGAAAATTTAAATTCTCGCTTGAAGAAAGATTTAAATTCTCATCGATCTTAACAAAGGGGGCTTTAACCTCATCATTAAGAAAGGAAAAATTCATCCCAGCTATATGCTTAATCTCACCTTCTTTAAACAAAAGCTCGCTAACTCCTTCTTTTTGGCTATTGATCATTATTGAAAGCAAGGGGGGGGAGCTTTGATCTTCTGCGAATTTTTCCTCTGCTGCTAATAAAAGATTTTTGTATTTTAAAAGAGCCTTTTCTCCATTAAGATCAAGTTCTATACTAAAATCATTAGCAAAGGGCAAAAGACCTATATACTCAGGCAAAGCCTTGCCGTAAGCTACATTATCTTTGAGGGTGAAAAATTTAATATAAGATCTAGCGCTTTCTATGCTTGAATTTGCACTTTGTTCTCTTATATGCAAAAGCCCTTCAAAGCCTGTATATCTTGTCATAGCAGCACCAAATAAGATAAATAAAAAAGAAAGATGAAAGATAAATAAGGGAAGCTTTTTTAAGCTTAACATCTTATAACGAAGAATCCCGCAAGCTAAATTCAGCCCAAGCAAGAGCTGAATAAGGGCAAAATATCCTGTGCCATAAACCATAGCCCAGGCTGTTGGGGTTGAATAAGCACTTTCTATGAAGGTAGCAAGAGCACAAAAACAGGCAAAGACTAAGAATAAAAATATGCTAATTTTAAGGCTACCAAGGGCATTTATTATTTTTTTCATCTTTTATCCTAAATTCAACTGTTTAGCTTTTATAAAAACGAGTTTGGCTTTTTATCTTAAAGGTGCTTTAAATTCTAATTTTTTATACTACTTCTTTGAAAAAGAATTTTTGTTAGTTGCTATAATGACAATAATAAATTACACTCTTTTAACAAAAAAGATTATAAAATCTTGTTTTAAATAATAAACACAGCAACTTTTCTAAAAAACTCATTTCATCAAAGCCTAGTACACTTCACAAAAATTCTACGCTAAGCAGTTTTTAAAAAATTTAAAGGCTTAATTCAACTTAATAGAATTTTCTCTTATCAATTTTAACAAATTTTAATAAAGATTTTGTCCTAAAATTTTCGTCTTAATTTTGTTTCTTTTAAATGAAAGGCAAAATTTTATTTTTTAGCCCTTAAATTTAGCAAGTTAAAATTTCACAAAGCCCTAGAAATTCTCTATGTCATTTATGTGGCTTCGCAAGTGCGCAAACTCAATTTTTAGATGTTTTACGAAATCTTGTGCCTTTGCTCCTTCTTGTAAAGTTGCAAGAGCGCGAAGTAAAAACATAGATCTTTTCTTGCAAGCTTAACACCCACGCTTATCTCACACACATCTTGCACCTTCTAGCTACAAAATTGCAAGTGCAACGAAGCAAAAAATAACTCTCATCAACTTCAAGCTCAGCACTCATTTTAGAAAGCTTTTCACACCCCTTGGCTATCAAAATGTGAATTTCTTTTACACACAACCTTGCTCTGAAATGTGACAAAGAACGGCGATTTTTCGCCTCTAAACCAAAGACCTCTTGCAAAGTTATGAGCCCAATAAGCGAAATAAAACTCAAAATTCCTTAAATTATATCTGAGAAATTCAGAAAAGGACTATATATCTATTTTCATAGGCATTAACTTAAAAACCCTTTGATTTAAGTTAATTGAGCCATATTATATAATCTTTGCCTTGCTGAATTTTAAGCACCTAGGTATTTTTTGCGAATTTCACTGTCTGTACTTAAATCCTTTGCAAGTCCTTGCATACTTATTCTTCCATTTTCTAAGACATAGGCATAATCGCTAATTTTCAAGGCTGAAAAGGCATTTTGTTCTACTAAGAGTATGGTTATGCCCTCACTTTTTAGCCTAAGTATGGTTTCAAAGACCTCGCTTACTATCTTTGGAGCAAGCCCAAGACTTGGCTCATCAAGCATTAAAAGCTTTGGCTCACTCATTAAGGCTCTTGAAATAGCAAGCATTTGAGCCTCGCCCCCACTTAAATTTCCAACTAAGAGCTGCTTTTTTTGGCTAAGTCTTGGAAAGAGCTTATACATTTGTTCTCTTAGATGCTCGTAGTTTTCATCATTATTAAAGGCTCCTATTTTGAGATTTTCATCCACTGTTAAATTTATAAAGACCCTTCTGCCCTCAGGCACCAAGGCTATGCCCTTTTGAACTAGGGTGTGGGTTAGATGTCTTTTGGTATCATAGCCAAGAAAGCTTATATCTCCGCTTCTTTTAACACAGTTAAGCAAGGCTTTAAGGGTTGAGCTTTTTCCAGCCCCATTTGAGCCGATCAAGCTTACAATCTGTCCTGTTTTAACTGTAAAATCAATCCCCCTTACAGCCTCGATAAGCCCATAAAATACCCTTAAATTCTTAACCAAAAGCATTGCCTTCTCCTAAGCTATCCCCTAAATAAGCCCTAATTACCTCCTCATTTAAAACAGCCTCGCTGATCTTGCCCTCAAAAATAGTCTTGCCATAATCAAGCACCAAGACCCTATCACACAAAGAATTCACAAAGTGCATATCATGTTCTATAAGCAAGATGCTAAGTTTATACTCCTTTCTTAGTCTTGTGATTAAATTTGCAAGCTCTAAGCTCTCACTTGCATTCATACCAGCTGCTGGCTCATCAAGTAAAAGCAAACTAGGATTTGTAGCCAAGGCTCTTGCTATTTCTACCTTTCTTTGCTGACCGTAGCTTAAATTCACAGCCCTTTCATTTGCTAAATGAGCTATATTAAGCTCGTTTAAAAGATCTAATGCCCTATTTTTAGCCTTTCTTTCAGCACTTTTAAAGCGTCCTAAATGCAAAAAGGCTTCAAAAAGACTATATTTTATACTAGCATTAAGCCCTATAAGTACATTTTCAAGCACAGTCATACTTGAAAAAAGCCTTATGTTTTGAAAGGTTCTAGCTATGCCAAGTTTTACTATTTGATGAGCTTTGAGGGCGTGAATTTTTCTACCCTTGAAGATAACCTCGCCTTGAGTTGGCTTATAATTTCCTGTGATTATGTTAAAAAGCGTTGTTTTTCCTGCTCCATTTGGTCCTATTAAGGCAAAGATCTCACCCTCATTAAGACTAAAACTTGTTTCATTTATGGCTACAAGCCCTCCGAAATGTTTGCTGATCTTACTTAGCCTTAAAATCATCTCTTCTTTCTCTTAAAAAGTTCTAAAAGCTCCTTATCTCCCATAAGTCCTCTTCTTGCAAAGAGCATGACTAGGATTAGGATCAAAGAATAAACAAGCATTCTAAGTCCTGGCAAAGCCTTTGTTTCATAGCCAAAAAAGCTCATAGGCTCATCTAAAAATCTTAGCCACTCAGCCCCTCCTATAACCAAAAATGTTCCTATGATAGCTCCTGTTGTAGAACCAAGCCCTCCAAGTACTATGATGATAAGCAGTTGAAAGGTAAGCAAGAAGTCAAATTGCTCAGGGGAAACAGAGGCTAATAAACAAGCTAAAAGCCCTCCACCAACTCCTTCTAAAAAGGCTGAGGTGCCAAAGGCTAGGGTTTTGATCCAAAAGGTATTAATACCCATAGCACTTGCAGCGTCCTCATCATCTCTTATAGCCTTCATAGCCCTGCCGTATTTTGAGGAGACTAAATTTAAGATAAGCACAACGCAAATGATGGCTATGCCTCCTGTGTAGTAGATATTTGAATGTTTTGGCAAATCATTTAAGCCCAAGGAGCCATTTGTAAAGCTTGGAAAATTTATAGCCAAAAGCTTGATAATAATGCCAAAGCCTAAGGTTACAATGGCTAGATAATCCCCCCTTACCCTAAAAACAGCAAAGGAAAGCACCAAGGATAAAAGCAAGGCACAAAGTCCTCCTGCTAGAAGCGCTAAGATAAAGCTTTCGCTATGAACTAGCATAATCAAAGAATTTGGATCCTCTAAGATAAACTGATCGCTTTTATTTTCTGGGCTAAGTAAGATTAAAGCCGCAGCATAAGCACCAACAGCTACAAAGCCATTTGGTTCAAGGCTAAACTGCCCTGTAACGCCGTTTATGAGATTATAACTGACTGCTAGTATGATGAAGATGGCTATGTTATTTACTATGCGAATGCCATAATCGCTAAACATATGAGGGCTAGCTAGTATGAAGCCAAGTGCTAGGATTAAAAATAAAAGCTGAGATATTTTATCTTGCTTTAAGGCTTTCAAAACCTACTCCTTTCGTAGTTTATACCCAAAATTCCACTGGGCTTAAAAAGCAAGATAAAGACCAAAAAGATAAAGGCAAAGGCATCCTTAAATCCAGCAAGCTCTGGGAAAAAGGCAACCGCTATAACCTCGCTAAAACCTATGATCAAACCTCCTAAAACAGCTCCTAAGACAGAGCCTATGCCTCCTAAAACAGCAGCCGCAAAGGCTTTTAGCCCTATTAAAACCCCCATACTAGGCTCAACTGAGGGATAATTTATAGACCAAAATACCCCTCCAACAGCAGCAAGGGCTGAGCCGAGTGCAAAGACTATAGCTATGATCTTATTTGCATCAATGCCCATTAAATTCACAGCATAAACATCAAAGGCTAGGGCACGAATGGCTATGCCGTATTTACTCTTATAAAGCATTAAAAGCACAAGGCAAAGTATGATTAAAGTTAGCACAGGCACAAAGATACTAGCCACACTAAGACTAAGTCCTTTAAATTCAAGCACCTGTTCTAAATAAGCAGGGATAGGAAAGGCACGAGGGGTTGAGCCAAAGGAGATATTGAAAAGATTTTGTATAAAAAAGCTCATTCCTATGGCTGTTATGAGTAGGGAAATTCTAGGAGCCTGTCTTAAAGGCTTATAGGCTATCTTATCCATAGCTATGCCAACGCAAGCTGCAAAGATCATAGTCAAGCTTAAAGCACCCACAAAGGGCACAGACATAGAACTAACACAAAATAAAGCAGTGTAAGCACCTATCATCATCAGCTCACCATGTGCAAAATTAATGAGCCTTAAAACCCCATAAACCATAGTATAGCCTATGGCTATTAAGGCATACATACTTCCAAGGCTCATACCATTTATAAGCTGTTGTAAAAATAAGGTGCTATCCATTAAATTCACTATTTTAAGGATTTATAAGATCTTTATATACTTGTTTGCCGTTTTGAATTTCTTTAAGCACCAAGGAGCGACTAGCGTTGCCGCTTTTATCTATGGTGATGATGCCAGAAACGCCTTCAAAATTTGTTGTTGAATGAATGGCTTTGTTTATGCACTCACTATTTAAAGAATTCACACAGTTGCTCAAAGCCTCAAACATCACAAAATACGCATCAGCTCCCATAGCAGTGAAATTTGGAACCTCTTTTGTCTTCTTGTTTTTTTCATACAAGGCTATGAAATCACGGCTTAGTTTTGTTGGAGGATGGGCATAATCAAAGCTATCTGTAAAGATATAGCCCTCACTAGCCTTGCCAGCAAGCTTTATAAAGCTCTCATCAGCAGTGCCATCAGCTGAGCCCATAGGGGCATTAAGTCCAGCACTTCTTGCCTGTCTAATCAAAAGCGAGGCCTCATTATAATAAACAGGAGCATAGATAAAATCAGGATTTTTAGCCTTGATCTGAGTTATGATAGCCTTGTAATCTCTTTCTTTTGAGCTTATTCTTAGCTTAGATAAGATCTTTCCTCCTTTTTGGCTGAATTTATCCTCAAAAGCCTTTGCAAGACCCAAGGAATAATCCGTGCTTTGATCTACAATAATAACAGCATTTTTATAGCCTAGTTTATCATAAGCATAAGCAGCCAAGGACGAGCCTTGAAAGCTATCTTGAAAGCAGACCCTAGCTGAGTATTTCTTGCCGTTTAAGAGCTTATCAGCAGTTGCAGCAGGGGCTATGAGGGGGATTTTTTTCTCCTCGCTTACTTGCATAATTTGCATGGTATTGGCTGTTACCATCTCGCCTATTATGCCTAGGACCTGATCCTGGGCTATCAATCTTGTAGCTGCTGTGCCGCTTTCTATCTTATCTCCCTTGCTATCAAGCACTGTTATTTTAACAGTGTCTCCATTTGAAAGGGTGTTACGCATACTGTTTGCAAGCCTTATGCCCTCAAGCGCACTTTGACCGTAGGCTGCTGTTTGACCTGTTAGAGGCATTATGACACCTATGTTTAACTCCTTTGCAAAGAAAGTTGAAACAAACAAGGCTAAGCAAAAAACAAGCTTTTTCATCGTTTTGCCTTTAAGGATTTACTGTGCTTTTATATACTTGCTTGCCGTTTTGAATTTCTTTAATTACCACAGAACGGCTAGCATTGCCACTTTGATCTATATTTATAAGTCCTCCAACGCTTTCAAAATTGCTAGTTTTGTGAATGGCACTGTTTATGCACTCGCTGCTTAAATTATTAGCACAGCTATTCATCGCCTCAATGATTACATAGTAAGCATCAGCACCCATAGCACTAAAGGCTGGAACGGCTTTGGTCTTTTTCTCCTTTTCATAAGCCTTTATAAAGTCTCTACCAAGCTTTGTTGTGGGGTTATTATAATCAAAGCTATCAGTGAAGATCGTCCCATTTACAGCCTCTCCTCCAAGTTCTATGAAGGTTTGATTATTCACCCCATCGGCTGCACCAAAGGGCTTGTTAAAGCCAACTGATCTTGCTTGCTTTGCTATTAGGGCTGCTTCTGGATGATAAACAGGCATATACACAAAGTCAGCATTTAGGCTATTAAACTGAGAAACCACAGCCTTAAAGTCCTTATCTCCTGCACTTATCATCATCTTTTTAAGCACCTTACCCCCTTTTTTGCTAAATTCTTGCTCAAACACCTTTGCCAAGCCAACAGAATACACATTCACCTGATCTATAACTATGATGGCAGTTTTAAAGCCAAGCTCATTAAAGGCATAGTCTGCAAATTTAGCTCCTTGAAAGCTATCCATAAAGCAAACCCTACTTGCATACTTCTTTTTTTCCAAAAGCTTGTCCCCACTTGCCACAGGTGCTACCATAGGCACTTTTTTACTCTCAGCTACAGAAATCACTTGCATGGTATTTGTGGTGATGGCTTCTCCTATTAAAGCAAGGACCTGATCTTGTGCCACTAGCCTTGTAGCTGCTGTGCCGCTTTCTATCTTATCGCCCTTTGTGTCTGCTATTACAAGCTTAACTGTGTCTCCATTTTTAAGCTTAGAATCAAGCTTATTGGCTAATTCTATCCCAGCTAAAACGTCTTGTCCATAAGCAGCTATGCTTCCTGTAAGAGGCAAGACAAGCCCTATTTTTACCTCTTTGGCATTAAGAGTTGCTATGAAAGCCACTAGGCTTAAACCTGCTATGAATTTTTTCATTTGATACCCCCTTTTTTCTTTACATTATAGCAAAAAGATTAAGAAAATTCAGTTTTTTTTAAAGAAATTCTTTGCTTGAATTTAAAGAAGGGATAAATTTATCTAAGTTTAAATTAAAGTTAAGAGCCTTGAATTTAAGGCTAAACTTGGCTTTATGAGGTGCTTTTTAGCTTATAGATGCAAACTTTTATAGCTAGATAAAACAAGCGAAAGCTTATGGGAAAATCGCCAACGACTTATATGCAAACAACTACAACGATTTACAGCCTAAACTGTATGTAAGGACTAAGCTTGATTGGCAAAATGACTTCTCTTTGGGAAATTTTAGCGGCTATGTTTTGGCTACACCTTACTATACACATAGCTTTGATGAGATATATTTAAATCAAACGAGTGTTTCTATGACTTATATGAATTTAGGGCAGACAAGAAGAATGAAGATATGATTACTTTAAGAATAAGACGCGTGTGGTTTTTGGAATTTAAATATGAGATTAAATAAAGCCTTTTTTTTGATAAAAAAGAATGAGCTTTGAATTTTTATAAATTACCACGAGTTGTGTAAAGTTTTCGCAATGAGGGAGTATTGTTATTTTAAAAACAGTGCGTAGCACGAAGTAAAATCTCTTTTAAATTGATAAAATACTTCGCTTCGCTCAGTATGACAAATAGGGGTTTTAGATACTTTGCAAAGCTTTGTATGACAAATAGGGACTTGAGATACTTCGCAAACTCAGTATGACAAGAAATTGCCACTACTTGACAAAGCCAAGGCTCGCAATGACGAAACGGCGTGAATTTACTTGATAAACAAGCCTAAATTCTAGCATTTTTGTTTCGCTACACTCGCTCAAAATGGCACAAATTCATTTGATAAACGAGCATAAATTCTAGCAGTTTGCGGTATGACTGTGTGAGTTTTTGCGAATTTAGCACAAGCTTAGCACACTTGTGATGCGCGTATTTGAAAAATCTTACCCATAGTGTTGCGAAGCCAAAATTAAGCACATCGCATAAGGCAAATTTTATTTTAAGAAAACCTCAAATCCTCATACTCGCTAGGTATTAAAAAATCCCTTGCCTTTATAAGCTTATCATAAAATTTATGCTTGAAACCTAGCTCAAAGAGCTTATCCACAGCATTTAGCTGAATTTCATTCATTGAAATGGAATTTTCATTTGCATATAAATTCAAGTAGGTGTCTAGCTTGTCCTCATCAACACGGATCATATTCCTTTGCATAAGCATTTTGCTTAAAAGGGCTTTGTTATTATGTGCGATCTTAACGGCATTTGTTAGGATTTTTTCAAGTTTAATAGCTGTGGTTAAAGGCAAAGACCGTAAAATTGCCATGCCCCCAAGTGGCAAGGGCAAATTTTCACCCGCAAATTCACGCCAAATATCCCAAATTTCAGCCTCCACGCAAAGTCTTTCATTATAAGTTAGGATATTTTCGTGTATTAAAACCCCAGCATCCACCTCGCCCTCAAGCACTGAATTTTCTATATCTAAAAAATTTTTGTATATTATTTTTGCCTCAGGGTATCTTAGGCGAAAAAGCAAGGCATTTGTGGTGTGTGCCCCACTTAATGCTACCTTGAATTTTCGCTTTAAAGGACGGTTTTTAAGCCTCACAAGCTTTGGACCATAACCCTCGCCAAAGCTAACAGCCGTGCGTAATAGAGCATATTCCTCAGCGATTAAAGGGTAAAGTCCAAAGGAAATCGCACTCACTGCGAATTCATTTTGCAATGCCTTTTCGTTAAGCGTTTGTATATCAAGGGCACAGCTTTTAAATTCAAACTCATTCCCCACCCAGCCAAACTTCACAGCCATATACATAAACAAATCATCAGCATCAGGAGAATGTGCTAGAGTAATTTTTCGTTTCATCATTTTTTTCCTAAATTTTAATAAAAAATTATACTTGATCTAGCTTAATCTTTAAGGCTAGTTTGAATTTTTACAAGACTCTTACAAGGCTAGGATAAATTTGGCTATAATAAAGGCTTGTATTTTACAGTAAGAAGGAGAAAAAATGTCTAAGGAAATTGATACCACAAAGGCAAGGGATTACAAAAAAACAGTTATTAAAACCTCAAAGGGAGATATGAAGCTTGAGCTCTTTGGAGATGAAGCACCCTTGACTGTGTGTAATTTTGCCGAGCTTGCAAAAAGTGGCTTTTATAAGGATCTGATCTTTCATAGGGTGATTCCAAATTTTGTTATTCAAGGTGGTTGTCCTCATGGAAATGGAATGGGAGGTCCTGGCTACACCATAGCTTGCGAGTGCGATAATCAAAGCAACAAGCACCTTCGAGGCACTTTGTCTATGGCTCATGCTGGACGAGATACAGGAGGAAGTCAGTTTTTCATCACACATAGCCCTCAGCCTCATTTAGATGGGGTGCATACAGTGTTTGGGCAAATTCAAGATGAAAAAAGCCTAGCTGTGCTTGATAGCATAAAGCAAGGAGACAGTATACTTGACATTGAAATTTTAGAGGAGTAGCTAAATTTAGCAAGGACTTTTCATTTAAGCTTGAATTTAAAAAAGTTTAAAGCCTAAATAGACTACATAAACTTGAAATCTTTGTGAGTTGACGGTGCAAACCTAATCTAAAAGATTAAAATTCACAAGGATATAATTTAAGCTTTTTTACAGTTTAAATTAGAACTTTCGTATTTTACAAAGACGAACTAAGCTTAAAAGGCTAAAATTCACAAGGATATAATTTAAGCTTTTTTACAGTTTAAATTTAAAGCCTTCTAGCAAGTATGAAGCCTTGCTGAATTTAAGGGCAAATTTTGCTTAAAAATTATTTAAAAAAGCTGAAATTCAACAAAGAAGTTCTATTTTAGGATAAATTTAAAAGTATTTTTAAAGATAAATAAAAAAAGTGTTATAATGTCCTAAAAAATCAAAAAAGGATAAAAAATGAGCAAGGCCTATCCAATGACTATGTCGCAAAAAATTCTAGCAAATGCCTGTGGGGCTGATTATGTCGAGCCAAATCAACTCATAATGGCAAAACTTGATATGGTTTTAGGTAATGACATCACCACTCCTGTGGCTATAAACGCCTTTAAAAAGGCTAAATTCAACAAGGTCTTTGACAAGGAAAAGATCTCGCTTGTAATGGATCATTTTGCTCCAAACAAGGACATAAAGGCTGCTACTCAGAGTCAGCAGTGCCGGTTTTTTGCCAACGAGTATGAGATTACAAACTATTTTGATGTTGGAAATATGGGCGTTGAGCATGCCTTATTACCAGAACAAGGCATAGTTACAACAGGGGATTTAATCATAGGAGCTGACAGTCATACTTGCACTTACGGAGCCTTGGGTGCATTTTCTACAGGGGTTGGAAGCACAGATATGGGTGTGGCTATGGCAACAGGTAGGGCTTGGTTTAAGGTGCCTCAGGCTATGAAATTTAACATCACAGGCAAACTTCGCCCCTTTGTCAGCGGCAAGGATGTGATCTTGCATATAATAGGCAAGATAGGGGTTGATGGAGCCTTGTATAAGAGTATGGAATTTGACGGTCCTGGGCTTAAAAATCTCACCATAGATGATAGGCTTTGCATAGCAAATATGGCCATTGAAGCAGGGGCTAAAAATGGCATCTTTGCAGTAGATGGCATAACCTTGGAGTATGTAAATGGCAGAGCAAAAAGAGAGGCTCGTATCTTTGAGGCTGATGAGGATGCTATTTATGAGCAAAGCTTTGATATAAACTTAGACGAGATCACTCACACAGTAGCCTTTCCTCACCTACCAGAAAATGCAAGAACGCCTAGTGAATGGGGAGAGATCAAAATAGATCAAGTAGTAATAGGCTCTTGCACAAATGGACGGTTTAGCGATATGAAGACAGCAGCCGAGCTTTTAAAAGGCAAAAAAGTGGCTAAAAACACCCGCTGCATAGTCATACCAGCCACTCAGGATATTTATTTAGAATGTATTAAGCAGGGCTATCTTAAAACCTTCATTGAGGCTGGTTGTGTTGTATCTACTCCAACTTGTGGTCCTTGTCTTGGAGGACATATGGGCATCTTGGCTGCAAATGAAAGATGCGTTTCTACTACAAATCGCAACTTCGTAGGAAGAATGGGACATACCACAAGCGAGGTTTATCTAGCCTCTCCTGAGGTAGCAGCAGCAAGTGCCTTAACTGGATATTTAAGTGCTCCATCTGATCTTTTTTAAAGCTTATAACTGTCCTTGACTTTTTTCTTGGTAGGGACAGTTTCTTTAAAGTAAAACACCATCAAGCAAAGAAGTTGAAAAAATAAGCTTGAATTTAACTAAGCTTATCCTTAAAATACAAAGTGAAAAATTTAACTTTCTTAAATTTAAAGCAAAGAATTTGCAAGTTAAGACATAATTTAAAGACAGTTGAATTTGATTTAAGCTTAGTCAAATTTTATGCGTTGAATTTACAAACTCGCTTTGCCTTGTAGAATCTATTTTTTACTAAAAAACTGTTGTTTTCTTATATGAAGCTGTTATTTTGCCAAAAAAATCTTGTTTTGTATGGAAAACTTAAATTTTTTAAATAAGTTTCATTTTATCAAAGAAGATAAGCTGTGATCACCTTACTAGCTTCATTGTGCTGAATTTGCATTTTGATTATAGCTCAAGATACTTTAATAGGATTTTGGCTTATCAATTTTAATAAATTTTGATGAGAATTTTGTACTAAATTTTTCGTGTTAATTTTATTTCTTTTAAGTGAAGGACAAAATTTTCTTTTTTAGCCTTTAAATTTGGCAAGTCTAAATTTCGCAAACTTCTACTACGCAGTTACAAAAGGCTTAACGAAGTAAAAACATTCACAATTTCGTTTATGTGGTTATGTCCATTTGCAA
>NZ_QHLI01000009.1 GCF_006864425.1 Campylobacter troglodytis
TTGAGAGGCTCCTTCTATCCTAATATATGCTGGTTGTGCCATAGTCTTCCTTTCTTTGAGTAAATATGGCTTTGATTATATCATTTTTATTTATAATTTCGTTTAAGAGTTTAAAAGAACTTAAAATAAATTTAGCCCAACCTCAATAGATTTATTTACTCTTCTTTATCTTAACTTTGGCTTTTATGTGCTAAAAACTGCGAGCTTTTAAAAAATTTTGCTTGAATTTAAGTTTGAATTCAAGCTTTAAAGAGCAGTGAATTTTAAGTAGCTTTAATTGTCGAATTTTTTGATAAGCTTTAAAAAAACAAATAATTTTTAAACAAGCTTAATCAATGAATTTTTTAAAGGAGGGTGAAGTTTAAGTGGGTTTAAGTAGTTTTAAGTAGCTAGTTTTTTTAAAAAACAAACGAATTTTAAGTAGCTTTAATTGGCGAGTTTTTTGATAAAGTGTTTTTTTGCTTCCTTGCACTCTCGAATATAAGCAAAAGCAGCTTTGCAAAATTTCAACTTGCCAAATTTCATAGCAAATTTATTTTTCGTTTAAAAAATAGAATTTATATATAATGCAAAGGCTCAATTAAACTTAACAAGATTTTCTTTTATCAATTTCAGCAAATTTTGATGAGAATTTTGTTTTAAATTGTTCGTCTTAGATCTAAAATTCTGTTTCTTTTCAGTGAAGGATATTTTTTCTTAACACCACCAAATTTGGCTAAGCTAAATTTCGCAAACTTCTATTTGCAGTTACAAGATGCTTAACGAAGTAAAAACATTCACAATTTCCATTGATATGATTTCGTCCCTTTGCAAACTCGAATTTGGCGTGCTTTACCATATAATGTGTTTTTGTTTCTTCTTGAAAAGTTGTGAGCTGAAAGGCAAAACAACAGTTCAAAATTTACCAAATCTGCAAAATTTGCAAATAAAGCTTGTTTTTTATAGGCTTTAACTTAAAAACTTTTAAATTTAATTTGTCCAAATTGTTGAATTTTTAGTGAAGCTGTGAATTTTTAAACTTAATTCGTGAATTTTTTAACCTTGATGATTTTGTCTTTTATGCTTGTGTGATTTTAACTAAAAATACGCTAAAATTCACAACACACAAGATAAAAGGAAGACAATGAAATTACTAAAAATATCCCCTTTAAGACAGGACTATTTAGAGCAAATGGGCTTTTCTTGGCACACGGACAAGGATGGCAGTGCTTACATAGCAGACGAGCTAGTGTGCGTGAGTGCAAATGAGGCAAATGCCTACTACAAGGCAGCTAACGAGCTTTATGATATGTTTGTTGCAGCTGTGCAAAATGTCATCGACAAGAACCGCTTTTCTGAGCTTGGCATTCCTTTTAGCTTAATTGATGCCATTAAGATGAGCTGGGAAAATGAGGTGCATTGGCATTTATACGGTCGCTTTGACTTAGCCGGAGGGCTTGATGGTAAGCCCATAAAGCTAATTGAGTTTAACGCAGATACGCCCACCTCGCTCTTTGAAGCAGCCATATTGCAGTGGGCTGTGCTAAAACAAAATGATATGAACGAACAAGAGCAGTTTAACAGCATTTATGAGAGTTTGAGGGATAATTTCAAGCGTCTCATTACCCTTGAGGAAAGCGTTGAGGGCTTTGAGGAGTATTACAAGGGCTGGAAAATCTTATTTTCAAGCCTTGCAAACGATGAGGATGCCCTTACTACAAGGCTTTTAGAGCATATAGCAAGAGAGGCTGGCTTTGAGACAGGCTTTTCTTACATAGATGAGGTTGAATTTTCCCCAGATGGCGTCTTTAAGGACGGGGTGAATTATGAGTATCTTTTCAAGCTCCTTCCTTGGGAAAACATAGCCATTGAGGAGGGCGAGCTAGCAATGCTTCTTACTCAAATAATGAAAAATCAAAAGGCTATCATCTTAAATCCCGCCTACACCTTGCTTTTTCAAAGCAAGGGCATACTCAAGGTGCTGTGGGAGCTTTATCCAAATCACCCCTTGCTCTTAGAAACAAGCGAAGCACCCTTGCCAAACAAAAAATGTGTCAAAAAGCCACTTTTTGGCAGAGAAGGTGCAAACATAAGCATTATCGAGCCTAACGGACAAGTTAGCTTTGAAACGGCTGGGGATTATGGCAGTGAGAAATTTATATATCAAGAATTTAGCGAGTTTAACTCTCATCAAAATGAGCTTTATCAAGCTGGGGTATTTTTTGCCTATGAGGGCTGTGGGCTTGGCTTTCGTAAAGGTGGCTTGGTGCTTGATAATTACGCTAAATTCGTGGGGCATATCATAAAAAACTATTGAATTTGGCTAGATAAATTTGCACAAAAAGGGGTTTTGAGTTTAAACCGTGTTAAAATGTTTAAAAATTTAAGAAAAAAATTCACAAAAAGCGTGAAAATTTAAGTAGCTTTGACAAGGTATTTGAATTTTTAAGCAAAAATTCACAAGATGTTTTACAAGCAAAAGGAGCAAAAATGAAAAAGCTAAAAATCGTTTGTTTGGACGGTGCCACGCTTGGCAGTGCGGATTTAAGTGCCTTTGAGGACTTTGGCGACTTTGAGAAATTTGAGCTAACGCCCAAAGAAAAGGTGATTGATAGGCTTCAAGGTGCGGATGTGGCTATGGTAAATAAGGTCGTGCTTGATGAAAATGTGCTTGATAACACGAACTTAAAGCTCATTTTAGAAACCGCCACAGGCACGAACAACATAGCCGTTGAGTATGCCAAAAGCAAGGGCATAGCGGTGAAAAATGTCGCAGGCTACTCTACGCAAAGCGTTACCCAGCATACCTTTGCCCTGCTTTTTGCCTTTTTAAATCAGGTGATTTATTATGATGAATTTACAAAAAGTGGCAAGTGGTGCAAGAGCGATATTTTCACGGATTTTTCACGTCTTACTACTACCCTTGCTGGCAAGAATTATGGCATTATAGGGCTTGGGGCGATAGGTAGGGAGGTAGCAAAGATAGCAAGTGCCTTTGGAGCAACTGTTTTTTACTACTCTACCTCTGGTGTGAATTCAAATGCTGAATTTACAAGGCTTGAGCTAGATGAGCTTTTAAGCGAGTGCGATTTTATCAGCATTCACGCACCCTTAAATGAAAAGACAAAAAATCTCATCACCCAAAAAGAGCTAAATTTGCTTAAAAACAAGGCGATTTTAATCAATGTAGGGCGTGGGGGCATTGTAAATGAGGATGATTTAGCCTTAATGCTTGATAAAAAGGATTTTCGAGCAGCCCTTGATGTGCTTGAAAGCGAGCCTATGAGAAAAAATCATCCGCTTTTAAGCGTGAAAAACAAGCAAAATCTCATCATCACCCCACACATAGCCTTTGCAAGCGAGGAATCAATGGCAAGGCTCATTAAAATGGTCTTTGAAAATCTAGTAGAATGGAGCAAAAATGGCAAGTGAGCACAGCTTTGACATAAGCGGAGCGCTTGATTTACAAGAGCTTAAAAATGCCTTAGAGCAAGCAAAAAAGGAGCTTGAAAGCAGGTATGATTTCAAGGGCGTTCAGGCTGGTTTTGAGCTAAATGAAAAGGAAAGCGTTTTTACGCTATCAAGCTCAAGCGATGGTAAAATCGAGCCTTTAAAGGACATACTCATCTCAAAGCTCATAAAAAGGGGTATTAACGCAGCAGCTATCAAAGAACAAAGTCGCAGTGGCGGGGCTATGACGCGTCTAGGCTTAAAGGTAAATGACAGCATAGACAGCGAAAATGCCAAAAAAATCAACAAGGCTATAAAGGACAGCAAGCTCAAAGTAAGCTCGCAAATTCGTGGGGATGAAATCCGCGTAACAGGAAAGCAAATAGATGATTTACAAGCGGTGATGAAGCTGGTGAAGGAGATGAATTTGGAGTTGAATCTAAGCTTTAAGAATTTGAAATAGCTTGAATTTTACTTTGAATTTGGTGAATTTTGTGTGCAAATTTTGAGTTTTTGCTGTGAATTTTTGAGAGTTTTTTGTGGGCTTTTTTGAATTTGGTGTAAAATTTAAGTGCTTCTTGTGAATTTTAGCTCAGTTTTTGGGCTAAATTCACAAGGCTGGTTCGTCTTTCGGTTATAAATCGCTTTTAACAAATTTCGGCAGACCGCTTCGCTTTCAGTCTAGCCCACGCCCACAAAATCGATTTCTGCCTCGAAATACTGCACCTTAACTTGATTTAACTGAAAATTCAAGCTTTTGCCTGAATTTTCGCTGTGCTTTAAGTATTTTTGTGAATTTTAGCCTTATCTCACCTTTAAATTCGCCAAAAATTCACGCAAATCTTGAATTTTCGCTTTTAAGCACATTGCGTGAAGTTAGACAGTAAAAAAAGCTTGAATTTTCACTTTGATTTTAAGTTCATTTTGTGAATTCTAGCCTTTTTGCAAGGCTTTTTAATTTGGTTTGATTTATTTAGATTACAGACTACTGAAAGGACAGATTTTCATTTTAAGTGGCTTTGTTTTAGCAAAAATATTTTCTGTTTTTTGTGTTTTGTGTTCCGTAATTTGTATGCAAAGTGCAAAATACGGAGCTTTTTAGTAGGCTAAATTCACATAAAATTAAATTTTTAGCTTTGAGATTTTTAAGATAGAATTTGGCAAATTTTTGCAATAATTTCACGGTCTTGTTTAAATTTTAATGTTTAGTAAATTTTGTGAATTTAGTTCGATTTAAATTTTCTTTCTAGTTTGCTTGTGTTAAGTATTTTTATAGAGATCTTTATTAATCTTTTTGTCTTTTAATCTCTTGTTAAAAGGGTTAACAAGTTTGCAAGAGTTTCAACTCTAAATAAGAGTTAGATTTATTTAAAGAGGCCTTGTTTTGAAATATTTTTTATCCTTTATCCTTGTTTTTATGCTTTGTGCTTGTGCTACAAAGCCCTCATTTTCGCATTCAAAATCTATTTTTGTAAGCTTAGTATCTGATCAAATCAAACTTAGCGAGGCTGGTTTTTTGTATCAAGATAATGACAATTTAAGGCTTGAAGTTTATAAGCTAGCACAGCCTTTATTTGTTTTAGAATTAAAAGGCACAAGGTTTTGTTTAAACAAGGGCTGTTTAAAAGAAGAAGAATTTAACAAAAAATTTTTCAAAAATTCTCATTACAAGGGCTTTTTAAGGCAAATTTTAACAAAAAAGGCTCTTTATGATGGGCTAAATTTAATTCAAACTAACTGCGGTTTTGAGCAAAATATAATTACTAAGGCTTATGAGTTAAGCTATGAGATTTGCGAGGATAAAATTTTTTTTGAAGACAAAAAAGCAAGGATGAAATTCTCATTAAGGGAGATAAAATGAAAGACATAAAGGACTTTTTAAGCCTTGAAAGGCTAAAAGATAGTGCTATTTTTAAAAGATTGCATTGTTCTTACAACGAGGCTTTAATACTTAGAGAACTTTGTGAAAATCACATAAGGGCAAATTCAAGCACTGCTGTTTATACCTTGCTTGTCAGTCTTTTTAAGGCTGAAAAATACGCATATTTGGATCATTTAAGCGAGCTTAAACACCTAATAGAACTTGGCTTTGTGGTGCAAACCTATAATGTTTTTAAAACTAATAGCAAAGAAAAGGGCTCACTTTTAGGGCTTTTGCAAACAGATGTTGCTTTGAGCGAGCAGTTTTTACAGCTTTTGGAGGGGGGGGCTAATTTTGATCTCTCACAAAAGGGTGCTTATGCGGACTTTTTGGAGTATTTAAAGGATGAGTTTGAGAGGATAAGAGGCTATGAGAGGCTGTCTTTACTTGCAAATAAGGAGCTAAAAGATGAGCTTAAAGCCTTTGAGGTGCATATTAAGGCTAGATTAAAAAAGAGCAAGTTTTATAATATAATCGCTGAAATTTTCAAAGAAAATGCCCTAAATGAAAAAGAAGAGCTTATCTTCCTAGCACTTTTAAGGCAAGAATATGCGATGGAGGGTGAAAATTCAGCTACGAGCGAGCTAAATTCGCTTTTAAATCTAATCAGCACAAACGAGCTTGAAAGGCTGGAAAATAAATACTTGCTTGATGAGGGAGCTAGGCTTTATGAGAGGGGGCTTGTTGATTATGATGAGTATTTGAATGCTTATGGGGATCTTACTAAGAGCTTTTTCATAACAGATGAGATCTTAGAAAGAATTGTGAATTTTAAAGAACCGCAAAAGAGTAAAAAGATCAAGCTTGAAACGGCTTTAAAGGAACAAGATATCTTCGAGCTAATCGAGCCAAGCACAGACATAAACGATGTCATAATGCCTACAAAAACAAAGGAGCTTTTGCAAAACATACTCAAACAGCAGGATAAAACTGTTTTAGAAAGATTGCATCTTTGGGGCATTAAGGCTAATAAGAACATTGAAGCTAAGATCATCTTTTATGGACCTGCTGGAACGGGCAAGACTATGAGTGCGCTGTCCTTAGCAAAATCGATGAAAAAGGCGGTTTTAAGCTTTGATTGCTCGAAAATTCTTAGTAAATATGTGGGCGAAAGCGAGCAAAATGTCCGCAAGATCTTTGATACCTACAAAAATATAGCCACAAACTGTAAGCAAAGTCCCATTTTACTGCTAAATGAAGCCGATCAGTTTTTAAGCACACGCACGGAAAACTCGGCAGGGGCTGATAAAATGCACAATCAAATGCAAAATATCTTTTTAGAACAAATAGAAAAATTTAGCGGTGTAATAATCGCTACAACGAATTTTTTAGAAAGCCTTGATACAGCCTTTTCAAGAAGGTTTGAGTATAAGATAGAGTTTAAAAAGCCTGATTACAAGGATAGGCTTTTGATTTGGCAAAAGGCATTGCCTAAAAATGCTAGCTTTGATGATGAGTTTAGTGTTGAAAATGTGGCAAATTACGAGCTAAGTGGGGCTCAGATTATGATGGTGGTTAAAAATACAGCCTTAAAGGCTGCCATTTCAAAGGATGGGGTTTTTAAAATGAAAGATTTTTTAGAAAGCATACAAAAGGAGTTAAATTCAAGCTTTGATAATGCTAAAATCGTAGGCTTTGGAGCGTAATTTAAGTGAATTTTGTTTGAAAACCGTAAAAAATTCACTAACATTAGACACTTGATATTTTTAGCTAATATACTTAGATCTAAAAGCTTGGTAGAACTTAATATATATTTTGCCCCACATTTTTGAGCGAAAATTTTAGCAATTCTTGGATTGCTTTTGTGCTGAGCTTTGCTTAAGTCAAATCGCTTTCTTTGTAAGTCTTCTAGCCCTTGTGTAGATAATGCAACAAAGTTTTAATAATCAAAGAGTGTGAAAAAACAGCAAATCGAAATTTTTTTAGAAAATGGGTGGTGATATTGCAGAGGGTGAAAGTTATTTTTACAACGCTAGGCTCGTAACTGCGTAGTAAGCAAAAAGAGTAAGGGAAGCGTGGTCGTGGGGCTTGTTGCAAAAGTTTTTACTTCGTGCTACGCATCTTGCAAGTTTGCAAGAAGGAACAATGGCACAAGATTTTGTAAAACACTCTAAAAACGAATTTGCAAACGGACGAAGCTAGATAAACGGCATAGAGAATGTTTTTGCTTCGTACTCTTGCAACTGTAAGCAAAAGGGGACTTGCAAAGGCTAGCTTAGGTCAGTTTCATGGCAAGGAAATTTTTCATGCACTTAAAGGAAACTGAATTTTGGATCTAAGATCAAGTTTAAGAATGAAAATTTGTATAAAATTTTCTTAAAATGGCTTAGGAAAAATACTAGGTCATTTTAATTAAACATATCAATGGACTAAAATTATTCATATAAAGATTTGGATTTTTTGTTATAATTTTCTTTTAAATCTTATTTTTGTTTCTTATCAAAGAAGGTGTGCTGATGCTTTTAATTAGTAAATTAAATGTTTTTGATCTTGTAGAATGTGAAAAATGTGCAAATAATACTCTGCAAGATTTTTGCGTAATAGATCTTCGTGGTAAACAAGCATTCTTAGCGGCACACTTAAAAAACTCGCACCATTTGCCAAGCGAGGACAAGGTCCTTAGCTTTCTTAAACATTACAGCAAAAAAGATCTATTTAAAATAGAATTACCCAAACCATTTTTAATCCTTTGTTTTAGTGCTGTTAGGGCGAGAAAAATGAGCGAGAATTTAGCACAAAATGCTAAATTTCTAACACTTTATCCGCACAAAGAACTTTTTTATCTAAACTGCGGGATAATGGAAGCCTTTGATAGTAGCTTTGAAGTGTGTGCTGGGGAGGAGGACTTTGAGGATGAGGCTTTTGGCAAAGAGGCAAAGTTTTTGCAAGGTGTAAGCGGTGCAAATGAAGCTACCAACTTAGCGTGCAATTATAGCGATGCTGTGAATTTAAGAGCTAAGGCACACTTGACAGCTTTTACCCCCCCCCCCCCCACCTTGTTAGCCACTTAAAAAACATTCAGCCTCAAAATGAGGGCATAAATTTAAAGGCAAAGTTACTTAAAAACGCAGATTTATTAAATTCAAATAAAAATTCACACCCACATGTGAATTTTTTAAGCCCCTTGACTGCTGGGCAAATTCAAAGCGACTATAAAAATTCAAAACATTTGCCAAAAAATTCACAAAATTATCAAAGCCCACAGCCAAATTTAAACAAAGCATCACACAGGCTACAAATTCAAACAAGCTACGAAAACCCCCTAGTCGCTAAAACCATAGCCACTTTAAGAGAAAAATATCTCTCACACAAAAAGGCTTGGGTGGTTACTTTTAGTGGGGGCAAGGACTCAACCTGTGTTTTACAGCTCGTCTATGAAATGCTTGTTTCTTTGCCACCTTACCTTCGCCGCCAAACCTACGCCATCGCTTCAAATACCCTTGTGGAAGCACCACACATTGATAGATTTTTATGCGAGGTCGTAGCTTCCATAAACGCTCACGCAAAAGCTCATAACATTCCCTTTGAAGTTATTATGGTTGCACCTAGCTTAAAGGATGATTTTTGGGTAAATCTCATAGGAAAGGGCTATCCAAGCCCCACTCGCACCTTTCGCTGGTGCACAGAAAGGCTAAAAATCAACCCAGCCAAGGCACAAGTAGCCAAAATCACCGCAAAGCACGGCTCTTGCATACTTTTATTAGGCTCACGCAAGGCCGAATCAAGTAACCGCAAACACTCCATAGAAAAACGCGTTTTAAATGAGGATGGCTACTCAAAGCATCACGATTTCCCAGACACATTAACATACTCGCCCCTTGCTGAGTGGGACACTGACGCTGTTTGGGGCTATTTGCTCTCACACAAACCCTTGTGGGACAAAGACCACAGCGAGCTTTTCGCCCTTTATAGCAAGGCAAGTGGGGATGAGTGTCAGTTTATCACGGATTTAAGGCAAAGCAGCTGTGGGGGTTCTCGCTTTGGGTGTTGGGTTTGCACTGTGGTAAATGAGGACAAATCAATGCAAGGCTTCATCAGCACAGGCGAAACACAGTTAAAGCCGCTAAATGAGTTTCGCAATTATATAAAAGCCCTGCGTGAGGATAAAGAGGCAAGAAGTGATTACAAGCGAGATGGGCGTGCTGTGTATAAAATAGGAGGCTTGGGACCCTTTTTAAGTCATAAAAGGATAGAAATTTTTACAAGGCTTTTAGAAGCAGAATTAGCATTTAAAAAAAATGGCGGTGTGAATTTAATCACAGATGCTCAAATTTTAGGCATACAAGCTGAGTGGGACAAGGACTTTGACTTAGATAAAACAGCCATTAAAATAGCTCAAAAATTTGGACGCTTAAAGGAGTATAAAATGGAAAAAAGCAAGATTTTACATAAAGAAATTTTGGAGGAAGTGGTGGGGCAAATGCCTACAAATCAAGCATTTAGTGTGCAAGATCTAGAAAATCTCATCATAAAAAGTGTGGAAATTTGTGCAAGCGTTCGTAACTCTCAAGCAAATACACTTATCAAGGCGGAAATAGCCAAGATTTTGGACGATAAAAGTGCAAAAAACGAGGATGCGTAGATGTTTATTTCAAGGATAAGGCTGTGCAATATGTTTGCTTACTACGGTGAAGTAAGCGTGGAATTTAGACCAAAAGATGATAAAAAGCTGTTTTTTATCTATGGGAATAATAGCTTTGGTAAAACAAGCTTTATCCGCTCGGCAAAGCTGCTTTTTCTTGGCACAAATGGCATAGAAATACCTGAAACGATTAGAAGATTTGCACCTAAAATCAGAACTCAAAAGGCTTTTATATTAGGCAATAGCGAATGGGAGGGTATCTTAAACAAAGCCGCATTAAATGAAAGGCAAGATAATTTTTTTGTTTGTTTTGAGGGCGAGTTTAATGAAAAGGATTTTGTGCTTAAACGGTCTTGGGAAAATGTCTATGATAGCGTAAAAGAAAGGCTTTATTTAAGGCTTGACAATGAAGAATTTTTTGACGATGAGGCACAAGAAAAAATCACAACTATGCTCCCTCCAAATTTTGTTGAATTTTTCTTTTTTGACGGCGAGGAAATAGAAAAAATCAGCGACAATCTCCGCACCCAGCTTAGGGCTAAAATAGAAGAAATCTTGCAAATAAGCCCACTTGATAGCATTATTAAGCAAGCAAAGACTTATCAAAGTGAGCTAAAAGAAAATGAAATAAAAAACACACAAAAAGCCACTTATATTAAAGCGAGGCGAAGTGATTTGGAAAAAATAGAAACTCAAATTCAAGGCACAAAAGACTTGCTAACTAAGTTTAAGCAAGATAAAGATGACTGTAGGGCTGAGTTAAAAGAAATAGAAAATAAGTTAAATAAACTAATATCGGATTTTAGTGTAGAACAAGAAAGGCTAATATCTCAAAAAATAAGCATTCAAGAAAAACTAATAGCCACTAAAAAAGATTTAAGCGAGAGTTTAAAATATGTCGTTTTTATAAGTAATGAAAGTTTGCTTAATGAGCTAAAAAATGAGCTTGAAAATCTACAAAATGCCGCACAAAAGGGCGATATAGAGGCACTAAAAAGACTAACGCCAGACATACAAGAAATCGCAAATAAACAAATTCACGCAAAATCCTACGCCCAAGCCCTTAAACAAAGCCTAAATGAGATTTTAAATGAGCTTTTAGAATCTATGCCTAAAATGCTAGAAAACAAAATCACAAAAGAATGTAGCAAAATTCCATTATCTTGTGTGAAAGAGATTGAAGACACTCTCATAAGGACACAGTCTTGTATCTTAGTCAAGGATTTTACTGAGATAAAAAAGCTAAATACAGAATTAAAAATACTTGCCGATGAAATAGACTCTTTAAATACTGATGAAAGCACCAAGGAAAAGCAAGATAAATTAAACGCCTCAAAAAAAGAGTATGAGAAAAGAAAAAGCGAGTTAGAGATAGAAATAAATAAATTAGAACAGGATTTATTAAAACAAGAAAATGATAAGATAATCATCGAGCGAGATATTGATAATGCTGAAATTAGCATAAATACTGAACGCATTAAAAACAAACTAGATATGCTTGAAAGCCTAAAAGAGTGTGTTGGTGCATATAAGGAACGACTCGTAAGACGGTTGCGTGAGGAACTGCACGATAAAATTTTGTCAAAATATAAAATGCTTTTTACTAATGATAATATAGCCGAACTTGAAATAGGCGAAGACTTTGAAATTCATCTTAAAAACAAAGATGGCGAGGCGGTCATTGTTGAGAGTCAAAGTAGCGGACAAAAGCAGATTTTAGCTATTTCGATTTTTTGGGCTTTAAGTGAGCTTTCAAATTCACAAATTCCTATAATCACCGATACATCTTTAAGTCGCATAGACACTGGAAATAGGGCAAACATTATCAAACACTACTATGCAAAAGGCTCGCAAATTATAGTCTTACCACTTGATAGCGAGATAGGAAAAAGAGAATTTGAATACGCACAACCATATTTAGCAGGACTTTATAAAATTTTTAACGATGAAAATAGAAGACACGCTCACATTAAACGAGTAAGCGATATTAGCGAAATCTTATAAGGACAAAATTATGGCAGATTTTTACACAAATCAACTAGAAGAAAATCTTATTGACAGAGTGCGTAAAGAGGGCTTTGGCTACAAACAACCTGAATTTGGCGAGAATGATTTTCCAAAATATCTTGTTTTAAGGGTGGCTTTGGCTAGGGCTTTAAGAATGGAAAAAATTCCACTTGATTCACCTTTGTGGCAACAGCGACAAATCGTGGGCGAAAAAAACTCCAAACGCAGTGAATATCACCTAGCACAGCTAACAGGCAAGGGTAAAGAGCGCCGTGAGAACTTTGATATCACCTTTCGTGCTTTATTTTATATTAGGCATAAGGACGAATTGCAAGGTGATGTATTTGCTAGCGATGAACTTTACCTAGAAATTTTAGAAAAATATATAAGACGTGGGCTTTACGAGCTTTATAACTCGTGGAAAAATGATGACAGCATTTATCAATGGGGGATTGATAATTTAGGCTTTGAAAACCTTGCCTTGCAGTCAATGCCAAAAAGCTCTGAAAATTCAAACGAGAGTTGGTATTTTAACAAGCTAAAACACTATTATAAGGATTTTGGTGTAAATATAAATTTAATTAGAGAATATGACTCATATCGCCATCATATTTGTAAAATCGAAGTCAGCGATGCAAATTCTTTGCCAAGTTTTGAGGCAAGGGCGAGATTTTTGGATAATGAATTTGGCAAAAGCGTGCTTGTTTCGCCTTGCGATGGAATACCTCGTGCCTTTGATATTCAAATTGCAAAGGATGAAAAGGACTGGAAATTCGTCCTTGTAAATGAATTTAAGGCTGGTTTAGCGAAATTAAAAAGCGAGAATCTTAAGCTTGGCATTTACGCAGGACAGGATGTGGATAAAAAGCCCTTTTGCTTTGATTTACAAGAAGTTCCACACTGCTTTGTATCTGGTGGTTCAGGTGGAGGCAAATCCGTCTTTGTAAAAGGGGCTATCTTATGTTTGTTGCAAAATAAAAATGTTGAAATTTGCGTTTTGGTTGCACAAAAGGGGACGGATTTTATGGTTTTTGGCGAGAAAATAAGGCTTATATATGATTTTGAGGGCGTGAAAAATGAGTTAGAAAGCCTTGTGGCTGAGATGGAAGCAAGATATAGTGTTATGAATGAGGCTAGAAGTGATGATTTTATCGCACTTGGTTTTAAATATAAAATCGTTATTATAGATGAGTTGAAAGATTTAATTACACAAGAAAACAAAAAAAATCAAGAAATCAGCACACCCATAGGACGCTTAGCCCAAAAAGGAAGGGCAGCTGGCATTCATTTGATTTTAGCCACGCAAAGTCCTGACGGACATAGCTTTAAAGGTGCGATAAGAAGTAATATCCACGGACGCATTGCTTTTAAAGTGCCAAAACTCACGGATTCTAAAATCATTTTAGATGAAAGTGGAGCACAAAAGCTACTTGGCAAAGGTGATATGCTTTTAAGGGTTGGTGCAATGACTAGTCCTAAAAGGCTTTTTGGGGCGTATTTAAGCGATGATGAGATAAAAAGCCTTATATAAGATGAAATGTTCGCATTGTAGGCTTGATTTTAACGAGGGGCAAATGCAGTGGGGACAAGCATCTTGCTGCAAGAGATCTTAGCTTTGAGTGTATTTAAGTACTAGTTGTGAATTTTAAAGATCTGCGATTTAAGTTGAATTTTAGCAAATTTATATTTAAAAGTGTTTTGTTAAAAAATTTAGATCTTATCACTTAGGCTTGTAATTTAGTTTTTTAAAAAATTCACCCCTCAAGCAAAAACTTATTTTAAATACCCTTTGAAAATCTTTTTTAAGCTTTATAAACTTTGCAAGGCTTTTTACAACAAAGTTTAAAATTCAAAAGAGTGCAGAATTTAAAATTTTGCTTGGCTTGTTTGAATTTTTAAATCTTAAAAAATTTCTTTTTCCTAAAAAGACTTAAAGCTACAATAGAGTGAAAAACAAGCTTGTCAATTTCACAAAACTTAAATTTGGCTAAAATTTGAGTATATTTAAAATAGAAAGCAAGGGATGCTAAAATGCCAACTTTACCCTTTTGCCTCACCACCCTACAAGTTATTAAAAAAGCAAGTAGAAAGGGACTTTTGACAGCTTTTGCTACTAAGTGCTGGATAGATTTTAGCTTAAGGCGACGCATTAGATCTTGTCTATCTTTTGTTGGCAAAGGCAGATAACAAAGAAAGCATACACTAAAGTTTTGTGCAGCTCATCTTAAGTATAGACATGCAAAAAATTCACAAAGATCTCACATTTAAGCTATTTTTATAGCATTAAACAAAACAAATTATAATTACAAATCATAAGGAAAAAGGGTGACACAAGCCTTGAAAAAACAAGATACAAATGCCGTTTTAGTGCCAAATTCAAGGCATTTCATTCAAAGCGAAAAAAATCTGAATTCACAAAGCAAAATCACACTAAATTCAAATTCAACCCCATTTTTCACACACAAAAGCACCACGCTTTATCAAGGCTCGGCATTAAATTCAGCCACATTAAAGCCACAAAGTGTGGATTTAATCATCACTTCCCCGCCCTATAATGTCGGCATTGAATACGGCTCAAATGATGATAGTAGCGAGTATGAAAGCTATCTTAACTTTTGCGAAAAATGGCTTGAAAACTGCTTTTTGTGGAGCAAGGATGGGGCTAGATTTTGCCTGAATATCCCGCTTGATAAAAACAAGGGCGGACAGCAAAGCGTGGGAGCGGATATAACGACACTCGCTAAAAAAGTGGGCTTTAAATACCACAGCAGCATTGTTTGGAACGAGGGAAATATCTCACGCCGCACAGCTTGGGGTAGCTGGCTGAGTGCCTCTGCACCCTATGTCATCGCACCTGTGGAGCTAATTTTGGTGCTTTATAAAAACGAGTGGAAAAAGGCACAAAAAGGCATTAGCGACATTCGCAAGGACGAGTTTATGGCTTGGACGAATGGGCTTTGGAGCTTTAATGGCGAGAGCAAAAAGCGAGTAGGACACCCCGCACCCTTTCCGCGTGAATTGCCAAAGCGTTGCATAAAGCTATTTTCTTTCGTGGGCGATGTGGTATGCGACCCATTTTGTGGTAGTGGCACAACTATGATTGAGAGCTTTTTAAATGAGCGTGAATTTATAGGCATTGAGCTAGATGAGAGCTACTGCGAACTAGCGAAAAATCGCTTTTTGCAAGTGGTGCAAAAGGAAAAAGGATTGTTTGATGGCTGAATTTTCGCAACTTGATTTGATAATGGAATTTTTTAAGGCAAATCCGGGGCGTGATATTTCGCATCAAAAGCTTGTCGATTGGGTAAGTAATGAGTGGCAAAAACGCACGGGTAAGGTTTTTAGAGACCCTGATAGGGGTATAAGATCTTTGCACCTTCTGCTTTGCAGTGATGTGAGCGTAGCGAAACGAAAAATGAGATATTTGCAAAAAATCGCCAAAGGCGTTTATCGATATGAGCCTGAATTAGTAGTTTTGAGAAAGGATTTAGAGGATTTTAGCCCCACTCTTAAAAAGCAGATTTTAGAGCGAGATAATTATAAATGTGTCATTTGTGGGCTTGGCAAAGGGCTATAACTTCAATAGAGCATATAAAGCCCAAAGATTTGGGGGGTAAGGCTAGTTTAGAAAACGGACAAACGCTGTGTGCGAGACATAATTTTTTAAAGAAAAATTTAAAGCAAACCCAAACGAGCAAGAAAATGTTTATAAGAATGCTTGAAATAGCTCAAAACGCCGATGATAAAGAACTCATCGCCTTTCTAAACGAAGTGCTTGAAGTGTATGAAAAGCACGGTATCAACGGACACATAGTGTGGAAAAAATAAGTTTTGTTTAAAATTAGTAAATTTTAAAATGACTGACTTTTTTCACATTTTTATATGAAATTTTTGTAAATTTTTCTTCACAAATTCACAATTTTACTTGCATTTAAATTTAACAAGCAAACTTTACTTAAATTTAGCTTAATGTTTAGCATAATGCAAAAAAGCAAGGGACACTTAAATGTCATTTTACAGCCAAAATTTAAAACATTTTCTTAAAACCTTGGATTTTTATTTTAAAGATTTTCACGGCAAACGCGAAATGTTACACGCAAAGGAATTTGCCACGTTTCGTGCTAGCCTGAGCTCGAACGGCAAAGCAGTTTTATTTAAGCTTTAAAGATGAATTTGGGGTATAATGTTACAAATTTAAAGGCAAAATGATGAGTTTTTATCCAAAAGATTTAGAAGAAGAAAGGCTCAAACAAAGAGTAGCGAATGATTTTTTCGCTAAATTTGTGTATGAGCCCTTAGAAAGAGTGGATTTTACCCTAAAAAACAAAGGCGATACGCTAGATACTGTCTATCTTTTGTGGGCTGAGGCAAAGGCTGGCAATGAAGCTGACATTTATGAAAGCTTTGTGCAGCTCATTCTCACAATAGGCGTGCAAAAAATTCACAAAAATTTTGCCATTCCTGAATTTCTAGGTGCTTTTGATTGCGAGAAAATCGCCTTTTTGCCTTATAAATTCATCAAAAAGTTCTTATACAGCGGGGATTTTAATTGGAAAAAAATCACCCCAAGCGATTACAAAAGCCCTGAATTTCAAAAAATGCTCTTTCAAAGCAAGGACATTTTAAAGGCTAAAAGCTTCATCTTTGACTATGAAAAAGATAACGCCGAATTAAAAGAATTCATTAAAAACTCAATCGCCAAAGGCGAGCATAACCCCATAGAAATTGATGCAGATAATTTTGATGTGTGTTACTTAAAATGGAGTGTTGAGGTTTTGCCGACCATAAGGCTAGGTGAAAATTGGGAAAAAGCCAGAAAGGCAAACATAGCCCTAGAACAAGACTTCTTTTTAGCCGATTTAATCAGCGAAGACAATGTCAGCTTAAAAGAAAATCTACGAGTTTTATTGCAAAAAAAACAACAACAAAACGGCAATAATGAGCTTTACTATGAAGCAAAAATAAAAGTAAATCATTTATTTAAACAATTTGATGAACTAAAATTTTACTTTATCAGCCAAAAAGCACACGATGATTTTTGGAAACGCTATAAACGACCACCTGAAAAGCAGTTTTGGAATAAAATACTTGAAAGGCGCGACAAACTCACGCCCCAAGACATTATGGAGAGAAAAGGGGCTTTTTTTACCCCACCCATTTGGGTTACAAAGGCTCAAGAGTATCTTGCCGCCACACTTGGCAAGGATTGGCAAGATGAGTATTATATTTGGGACTGTGCAGCTGGCACAGGTAATTTACTCAAAGGCTTGACACACTCAAATAAACTTTATGCTTCTACGCTTGATTTAAGCGATGTTTTGATAATGAAAGATTTATGCGAGCTTGATAGAAAGGACACAAGCAAAAAGCCAAAAGAAAAGCTAAATTTACTTGAAAATCATATCTTTGAATTTGACTTTTTAAACGATGAATTTTTTGATATTTATGATGAAAATGGAGCCTTACTTAAAAAATCACCCCTGCCACAAAAATTGCAAGATATTTTAAGGAAACTACAAAAGTCCCCCTCCCTTGCGAATGGCGACACAAAAAGCGAAAGTGGCGACACTTTAAACCCCTTGCGAGAGAGCGACACTTTAAGCCCCCCTCCCTTGCGGAGTGTGGATATAAAAAGCCCCCCTCCCTTGCGGAGGGGGGTTTGGGGGGTGGGTGAAAAAACCCAAAACACCGAAAAATCCCACCGCCCACTTGCCCCATATATGAAAGAATTTAGCCGTGCAATGCGAAAAAATCCCACAGACGCCGAAAACAAACTTTGGCAAGAGTTGAGAAACAAAAAACTAGGCTTTTCATTTAGACGGCAATTTGTAATCGACTCAAAATATATCGCTGACTTTGTCTGCCTTGAAAAAAGGCTGATTATAGAATGCGATGGCGGACAACACAACAAGTCCCCCTCCCTTGCGGATGGCGACACATTAAGCCCCCCTCCCTTGCGGAGTGTGGATATAAAAAGCCCCCCTCCCTTGCGGAGGGGGGTTTGGGGGGTGGGTGAAAAAACCGACACCCTAAATCACCCCGACATTCAAAGAGACTTTTATTTAGAAAGTCAAAATTTTAGAATTCTACGCTTTTGGAATAACGAAATTTTAGAGAATTTAGAAGGCGTTTTAAATGTAATTAAAGAAGTTTTGCAAGATGATAATTTTGCTAACGCAAAATTCACCCACCCCCAAACCCCCTCCGCAAGGGAGGGGGCTTTACCTTTGGCAAACTCTACTTTGCAAAGCAAGGGGACAAATTTTCAAAAGTTTATTACTAGCAAAGCCAAAACCAAAGGCAAGTCCCCCTTTGCTAGTGGGGCAAACCAAAAGTCCCCCTCCCTTGCAAGTGAGAATTCACACGACAAGTCCCCCTCCCTTGCGGAGGGGGATTTAGGGGGTGGGTATTTTGAAAGTGCCACTTCGCAGGGGGCTTCATCTATCCCAAAACTCATCATTTTCATCAATCCGCCGTATGCGGAGGTTTCAAGTAAAGACATTCAAGGTAAAAAAGGCGTAAATATCACAAAAATTCACGCAAAATACAAAGACATTTTGCAAACTGCGGGGCGAGAGCTTTTCGCACAATTTTTTATGCGAATTTACAAAGAAATTCCAAATTGTATTTTGGCTAGTTTTTCAAAATTAAAATATATCAATGGCAATGCCTTTGTGAATTTTAGAAAGGAATTCAAGGCTGAATTTAAAAAAGGTTTTATAAGTCCTGCTGATACTTTCGACAATGTCAAGGGACAATTTCCCATAGGCTTTCTCATTTGGAATTTAAATTCAAAAAAAGAATTCAAACAAATTCAACTTGATATTTTTGAAAGAAATGGTGAATTTGTCGGTAAAAAAGGCTTTTATAATTTTGAAAAAAATCAAATTATAAACAAATGGATAAATTTGTATAGAAACGACAAAGGCGACAAATTAGCGTGGTTTGACGGCATAAACAGCAACGATTTTCAGCACAATAATATCGTTTATATTGTCAATGAAAAATCGCAAGTTGTAAATCCTCGAGGTTTGTGGGTAAATTCACAAAATTTAATTCCTATTTGCGTTTATTTCTCCGTTCGCCACGCTATAAAGGCTACTTGGCTAAATGATAGAGACCAGTTTTTATACCCAAATGAGCCGAGCAACACCCCGTCATTGCGAGCGAGCAAAGCGAGCGTGGCAATCCATAAAAAAGGCGTGAATTCACAAGTGGATTGCCACGAGCCTAACAGTTCTCGCAATGACGAAGTAGGCAAAGAGCCTTTGTGGTGGGGCAACGACCTTGAATTTCAAAACGACTGCCTTGCCTTTACCCTTTTTCACAGCCAAAACCGCATTTCAAGCAAAATGCAAAATTCAAGTAATTTTACTTTGAATAACCCACCCCCAACCCCCTCCGCAAGGGAGGGGGCTTTTCAAAGGGCAAACTCCGCAAGGGAGGTGGAACAAAATGCAAGATTCTCTGCAAGGGGAGGGGCTTTAAAGGGTAAATCCTCCGCACAGCAGGGGGCTTATAATGCCACTTCGCAAGGAATGGGAGCTTTAAACAAAGCAAACCAAAAGTCCCCCTCCCTTGCGGAGGGGGATTTAGGGGGTGGGTCGTTAAATAGCGGCTTGTCAAACAATATAAACCACTTCATACCCTTTAACGAAAGCGAAGTGAATGCCAAAGAAGCCTTTAAAAGTGATTTTATGGTTAAATTTATGAGTGGCAAATTAGGCAAAAGTGGCGGTGTCTCGTCATTGCGAGCGAGCAAAGCGAGCGTGGCAATCCATAAGGACAAAAATTTAAAAGTGGATTGCCACGAAGTCGTGCCGAGTTGGCGCAATGACGGCATTTTGCCTTTTGACGAAAAAGAAATCAACTTACACATTCAAAAAAACTTTATCCCCACAAAGCCGCTTGAATTTAGCATTGAGGCGAAAAAAGTCTTTGATGCAGGTCGTGAAATTTGGCTTTATTATCACAACAACGCAAGGCAAAATCAAAATTACAACGCAAACGCTAGCCTTTATGACATAAAAGAGTATTTTCAAGGGCGCAGTGAAGCGGGCAAGATGAACGCTCCGCAAAAGGCAGCTGACTCTCACTACAAGGATTTAATCGGCACTTTGAATTTAGCCTTAAAAGAACTAGCCACAAAAATCACCCCAAAGATTTATGAATACGGCTTTTTAAGAGAGTAAAAATTTAAAAGCTATGCTTAAAATCCTTCAAAACAAAGCCCCCTCAAAGCAAGATTTTCTAGCCTTAATCACGCATTTTTTTAGATGGCTTTCAATCAGCAGAATTTGGCGAAACTACAAAGAATTCTTTGTGCTTTTTGTTTTGTGTATTTGCATTTTTGCCTTTAATCTAAGTTTGGAGTGGCTTAAATTCAAGGATTTTAAAGAACAAAAGCATCAAAGCTTAGAAAATGTCCGCGTCTTGCAAAGCTATGAAAAAACCAGCAAAAAGGGGCGAAAATACCGAGTTTTAAAGCTACAAAGCGAGGATTTTAGCTTTTACACCACGACAAAGCTAGAAAACGAGATCCGCCGTCATCAAGCCTTGAATTTGCGTGTCATCAACACAGGCGTGAATTTTAAGGACTATGTGAGCAAAAGTTTTTATATGCCAAGCTATGATTTTAATGTTACAAGCCCTGAAACAACGCCTCGAAACGCTATCATTTCATACTTTTTAAGCCAACACAGCGATGAAAAAATTGTTGAGTTTTACGGAGCCTTATTTTTTGCCCTGCCTGTTAGCTTAGAGCTTCGCACCGATGTGAATTTTTATGGCATAGCCCATCTCATCGCCATTAGCGGCTATCATATAGCTCTCATTTTTTCGCTAGCCTTTTTCGTGCTAATGCCGCTTTACACCTTTTTTCAACGCCGCTACTTCCCCTACCGCAACGCTCGCTTTGATTTAAGCGTAATTATCTTTGTGTTTTTGCTTTGCTATGCTTATTTGCTAGGCTTTGTGCCAAGTTATATTCGCTCGCTAGTAATGGCACTTTGGGGCTTTTACTTGCTTATAAAAAATGTCAAAATCCTCTCATTTATCAACCTTTTTTTTAGCGTCCTTTTTTGCCTCGCACTCTTTACGCAACTGCTTTTTAGCGTGGGATTTTTGTTTTCTGTGATGGGGGTGTTTTTTATTTTTTTGTATTTGCACCATTTTGGCAAGGCTTTCAGCAAGGGCTTTTGGGGCAATTTTGGCAATGTCATCTGCCTTAACATTTGGACCTTTTTTGCTATGATTATGCCCGTGCTTTACTTTTTCCCCCTTGTTTCAATGCAGCAAATCCTCGCCATCATCCTCAGCGCGGTTTTTGTGATTTTTTATCCTTTGGTGCTTTTGCTGCACCTTGTGGGCTTTGGCTTTCTTTTAGACAGTCCCTTGCTTGAATTTTTTAATTTCAAACTCTACGGCACGGATATGAAAATACCCCTGTGGCTCTTGCTAACATACACAGGCGTGGCTTTGGCAAGTATTTTTTCCAAACATCTTGCCCTGCTTTGTGTGGTGGTGAATTTAATCCCCTTTGCCTTGCTTTTAGCACAGTAAAAAGCCATTTCAAAATGGCTTTTTAGCTTTAAACCTTCTTGCTATCGCTTTTAGAAATATTTTTCCCCATTTCAAGCACTATATCGCTGAGTGTTTCAAAATTAAGCTTAGCCTCTTCGCTTTTTGATAAGTTCATAAATGAAGCGCTAAAAGTCTTAAAGGCTTCGCTTAATTTTTGATAATACTCGTTAAATTTAGCCTTGTTGAATTCTTGTGTAGCACCTTGCTCGCTTCCATCTTGTAAATTTTTGCCAAAGAGCTCAGGAAAGCTTCGCTCAAGCAAGTTTTGAGTGCTTAGGCTTAAATTATCAAAGGCAAAACCTGAATGCAAGGATTTAAATGTAGCGACTAGTGAGCTATCCACAAGATTTAGAGGGACAAACCAAATCGCCCAAGCTAGTGTTGTGATAGTGGTTGTTTGTGTGCTTGTGAAACTGTAAAAACTGTCAAGCTCGCTGCTGTCTAAGGCACCGTCAAAGTTTTTGTCCTTGTTTATCAGCTCATCAAGTTGCTCTTTTTCTTTACTTGCTTCGCTTAAGGCTTTTTGCCAACCACTTACAAATTTTTCAGCCTTAGCGCTGAGTAAAATGCTACCATCTTCTCTTTGCAAAAAGCTATCTTCTCCAAATTCTTCTTGTAAAGCCTTTATAGTTTCCTCGCCTAAGGTGCTTTTTTGAAACTCAAAACTTTTGGCATCTCTAAAAAAGATAGTTTTAAGCTTAGCTTCGGCTAATTTTGCTTGCTCACTTTCATCAGCTAGGCTTAAATCCTTACTTATAGCCTCAAGTTGTTCTTTGCTTAGAACGCCTAAATCAGCTACAAAGGCTTTTTTAGGCATTGAGCTTACACTCTCATCATTAAGTAAGCTTGCGGTGCTTGTTATAGTAGTGGTAGTAACCGTATCAAAGACAAGAGGAGAATAAGCCCAGCTACCGACATTAGCAGTGGCATAGGCGTAGAAATTCACCAAAAAGTTAGCATCTTGAGCCGTGTTTTGCGTTTGAATGCTTGCTGTATCAACGAGTTCGCTAAAACTCGCACCGCTGTGGGTGAATTTTTTGCTAAAACTTAGCAAATTTTGCAACGCGTTATTGCTTGTATTTGAGCATATCTTACTCATAGGGAATCCTTTCAAAAGAAATTTTCCCTCAATCTTTTGCCTTGAGTCATTATAAGCAAAAAACATTCCACAAATTCTTTAAAAGCAAGATGAAGCCGCAGTTTGACAAGCATTTGTTTGTTTTACTGTTTAAAAAAATGCTTATAAATTTGGCTATAATTTTAGCTTGTGAATTTAAAAAAGTTTTCAAAACTATTTAAGAGCTTAGTTAATTTTAAGTTTTTTAAATTTCAGCATTTTTAAAATGCTTAAACAAGATCAAGGTAGATAAAATGTGGGATAAAAAGATCATAGCCCTTAGCGATAGAAAGGCTGTGAAGGGGGATTTTTTAAGCTTTGTAGCAAGGCTTGCTCGATCAAAGATAGATCTTTTTATATTAAGAGAAAAGGATCTAAGAGAGGATGAGTATTATGATCTAGCAAAGGAGGTGCTAAGAATTTGCAAAAAGCATAAGTTGCTTTGCTTTTTGCATAGCTTTGATAGGGTGGCTTTGAAGCTAAATCATCGCTATTTTCACTGCCCCTTGGATATTTTAAGAACTGAGCCTCGTGTAGCTAAGTATTTTCATATCATTGGAAGTTCCATTCATTCCTTGGCTGAGCTTGAAGAGGCTGAGGGCTTTGGGTGTAATTATGCCATTTTTGGGCATGTCTTTGAAACCCTCTCAAAGCCTTTTGTAAGGCCAAGAGGGGTAGATGAGCTTGGCTTAATTTGTGAAAAAAGTCAGATTCCTATCTATGCAGTTGGAGGCATAAGGGCTGAAAACATAGCCTTGCTTAAAGGCACAAGGCTTGCTGGCATTTGTATGAAAAGTGCCTTGATAGAAAACTTAAAATTAAAAGAATATATCTCCTTGTGTGCTAAGAATTTAAGGCAGTGAGAGCTTAATGACTTGTTGACAGTGCTGTTTTTGTGAAAGCTTTTTGTAAAAAGTATTTAACTACCTTTACACAGAGCTATTAAATTCTCATTTTAAGAAAACTTGCATATTTTTTAAAAGATTTTTTTGCTACGACTCAAATGACAAGTTTTGTGATATTGAGTGTGTAAGCATTTAAAACAAATTCTTCTCATTATAAGGAAGATAAAAGATATTAAAGCAAGGCTTTTTAGAAAAAACTGTTTTGTGTTGTCATTTTAGGCATCGCAATCAACTGATTTGCTTTTTTTGATAACTCAAAATGACAAGGTGCTGTGGCAAAATCAACGCTGTTTTGAAAGATAGGTTTAAAACTTTAAAGATCTTTTTTGAATTTAAAAAGATAGGCTTGAATTTTATAAAAAAAGCTTGTAGCAACCTTAAATTTATAAAATGCTAAGACTTTAAATTCAAGCAAGGGCTTAAATTTATAAACTATATCTTAAAGCATTCTAAAATTTATATTTAAGCAAAAGATTTCCCCCATAATAATCAAGCCCTGTATTATAATGCTTATACAAAAGCTCACCGTTTAATCTCAAAGCACCAAGGGCAAAAAGCTCCATTCCTAAATTCACACTCACAGCATTCTTATGCGTTTCATTTTCATAGCTTAATTCCTCATTTTCAACGCGCATAAAGACCTGCTTGTGGCTATTATAAAGCTTATTTTCATAGCTAAATTTTGCAAAGGCAAAGGCACTGTCGTAAAAATTATACCTAGCCTCAAAGCCAACTAAGGCATCTAACACATAAGCATTATAAGCCTTTGATTCTAGCCCCAAGCCCCCATCTTGCTTAAAGCCTTCTTGACTTTCAAAATAATTTTGCACTCCCAAAAAGGGCTTAAAGCTTGCTTTTTCTCCAAATCTAGTTCCAAAAACAAGCCCTAAATTTGCTTGATAATTATTAAAGCTAGAGCTTGAATCAAGCGAGCTTTCTTCAAGCCATTTATTATCCACCTCAAAATCACCCAGCAAGAAATTCACATTAAAATCGCTTTCTAAGATCCCATAACTATGCCTTAAAAGCCCTCCAGCTGAAAACAATCTACCCTTTGTGTTTGTGCTTTGAGTTGTGAGATCCTGTTTGCTTGATCCATAAGCATAAGAAAGATTTATTTGAGAAAGTAGCTCATCGCCAAAGCTAGTAAAGCCCACATTAAAGCCATTTATAGAGCCTTTGAGATTCTTAGCCCTTAAAAGCCCTGAAAAATAATTTGCAAAAAAATCATAATTATAAGTAGGCTCAAAGGGATTTATGCTCTTACCTGTGTCAATTCTTATGAGATCAAGTGCAGCCATAGGTTTTGAGATCATATTTTTATTTAAAGGAGCAAGCAAGGCATCGCCTTTTATGGCATTTATCATATTTTGAGGAGAGGCTATGTAATTTTGCTGTATGCTCTCATCAAGCTCACTCATTACAGTTTGCAAATTTAAATTACTAGCCAAAAGCTTATCCTCTCCTCCAAATCTTGATGCAAGTGCAGATACTATACGCTTTTCGTTTGAATTTAGGCTTTCTTTATATTGATCAAATTTAGAGGGCGTAGCTACATTTGAGCTTGGAGGGGTGGTGGGATTTGTAGTTGGAGGAGTGGTGGGCGGGGTTTGGCCAGGAGGGGTAGTAGGTGTTGTCGTTGGCGGATTTGTAGGAGCTGTGGGGCTTGTGTTTATGCTTACTGTGCCGCTGTTTTTATCAAAATTCACATAAAGTAGGTTTAAATTTGGATATTGCACTGTTAGATTAGAACTATCAAGCCCTGTAATAGAGCCGTTGATGATTTGATAGCCTTGATTTAGTGAAGCACCGTTCATATTTACAACAACGGCCCCACTATTTGTTAGATTTCCTTGCAATTTCCCCATAACCCCATTTAACACCCCAAAGCTAAGAGTTGATCCTTGCTTGTTTTCTAGTCCTTGATTTACTTCAAGTGTGCCTCCATAAATTGCTATGCTTGATCTTTGTCCGTCCATTTGTGTGCTAATTAGCTTGCCTTTTACTTGTATAGAACCTCCATTGATGATTAGCTCTCCGCCTCCGCAAAAGCCTATTTGACAAATTCTAACATTGTTTGAGAAATTCTGTCCTCCGTTGTATAAATTGCCTTCAATGATAATGCTTCCGCCATTGTTTGTGATGGTGGCTATGCTTGAAGGAGAAGCAGTGGCTAGGACATTTTTTTGCCCTAGATTCCAAAGATCCTTTTTTATTTCTATTTTTGAGTTGTTATTTGTTATTTTGCCGTAATTGTTGGTGTTTGTATTGCCCTCGGTTTCAAGGACTAGGGTAGAGTTGGCATTAAGGGTGATGTTTCCGTAGTTTGTAAATTTAGCAGCCTTAATCTCAAATCTAGCATTGTTGTTAAGATTTACTGTCCCACTTGCACGAGTGCCAAAGCCAGAGGTGTTGGTGGTGTGAGAGTATTTAAGAGAGGCGTTGTTTATATTTATGGCATTTTCTATGCTTAGACTTTCAAAGCCATTTAAGATCAGATTTGATCTAGGATTTATGTTGAGTGTGGAGTAGTAAAAGGGTATGTTGGTGTTGCGACTTCTAGGATTTTGTGGCAAGGTGGCTGTGAGGGTGAGAGTAGAGCTGCCGCTTCCGCTTGTAGAATAGCTAAAAAAGCCTCTATCGTTTCCAAAAATGCACTCATAAACGCTGGTGCAATTGGCTATCGCCTTGCTGTTTTCGTTTGCATTACTTGCTAGTGTCAAAGAGGAGGGCAAGGAATTTGCATAATCAGCCCCAAAGCCTTCATTTACACACAGTACTACTACAAGCAAGGCAAAGAATTTGGCATTTTTTAAATCTTTTTTAGATTGCTTTTTTAATGCCCTTTGTCTTTTTAAGGATCCTTTGAAATTCACAGTCATAAACTAGCCCTTAGATAATTTTTGTCAAATTTTAGCATTTTTTCAAAAAAAAAAAAAAAAAAAAAACAAAAAAATTAAATTTTAATAAAAATTTAAGACTCAAGATGCTTTAACAAAATTTTCTCTTATCAATTTCATTAAATTTTGATGAGAATTTTGTCCTAAAATTTTAATCTTAATTTCCTTTAAGTGAAGGATAAAATTTTATCTTTTTATACATCTAAATTTAACAAGTCTAAATTTCGTAAAGCCCTAGAAATTCATAATTTCACTCATGTGGTTTCGTCCGTTTGCAAACTCGTTTTTAGAGTGTTTTACAAGATCTTGCGCTTTTGCTCCGCAAAGGGACGAGTGAAACTAAGTAAAAAATCCACAAAACCTTCATAAGCTTTGAGGCCCTCCTATAAATTTCACTTTCTTTAAGCTCCGCCAAGTCCCTTATTATAGGCAATAGTTCTTTGGCAAAGCAATGTTTGAGCGTATAAACGCTAGTCTAGCGTTTTAACATACCGAATACAGGAGTTTTGCGACCAGCCACACGCCCCCCTTTTTTTTCACGAACACGCCTTGCACCTTCTACTACGCAGTTACGAGCCTAGCCTTGTAAAAAATCACTCTCACCCTCTTCAATTTCACCACTCATTTTAGATATTTTTTCACACTCTTTGGCTATCAAAATGCGAATTTCTAGTAAAATTCTATTAATTAAAACACGAGACATTTTGCAAATTTCGGCGATTTTTTTCGCCTCTAAATCAAGGTTTCTTGCAAAGTTGCAAGCCGCATGGCGAAGCAAAAACATACTTCGTAATTTTTTAAATTTCTTTTGAGACAATTTGTGAATGAATCATATACTTGTTTTTCATTTTACCATCCATACTTTAAAATGATCTTGTATCAAATTAAAGTATTTTGAAGCAAATTTAAACCAAGAAAGCTTTTTTAAGCATTTTAATTTTAATAAAGATGAATTTAGTTTAATTTGATGGGTTTTGTAGCATTAAAATTCAAGGGATAGGGGGTATTGCCTTTTGTCTATACTTGAAAAGCTCTATCTCACTTAGAGTGGGCTAGCTGAGTTAAACCGCGTCTTTTTTAGAACACTAAGCCACTTTGCTATCTTTTGAAAAATAGATTTTTTGCCTCATCCTTGTAGCTAGTTAAGAGATTTTTTAAAAGGACTCATTTAAACAAGCTTATATTAAAAATTCACAAAGCCTAAAACACATTTTTACTGTGAATTTAAGTAAGTTTAAATAAATTCAACAAGGCAAATTTTAAAACATGCTCAGGTTGTGAATTTAGTAAAAATTAAGTGGCATTTTGTGAATTTAGTAAAATTAAGCGAGATCTTGTGAATTTAAAAGGCTAAATTAAAATAGCAAGTTTTTAAAGGCTTTAAAAGCTTTAAAAGTTTCAAATGGCTTAAGATATTTTAATAGGATTTTATCTTATCAATTTCAGCAAATTTTGATGAGAATTTTGTCCTAAATTTTTCGTCTGAATTCTGTTTCTTTTAAGTGAAGGACAAAATTTTCTTTTTTAGCCTTTAAATTTAGCTAAGCTAAACTTTGCAAAGCCCTAGAAATTCACAATTTCGTTGATATGATTTCGCCCATTTGCAAACTCGTTTTTGTTATGTTTTACCCTATAATGTGCCTTTGCCCCTTATGCTAGCAGTTACGAGTGTAACGAAGTAAAAAATAACTCTCATCTATTTTTATTTCACCTTGAATTTTAGAGTTTTTTACATTCTTTAAGGGTTAAAATGCGAATTTCTTTGAAAATTTTACACAAACTTTATTGTGAAATTTGACAAAGTTCAGCGATTTTTTTCGCCTCTAAATCAAGGACGAAATACTTCAAAATTCCTTAAATTATATCTGCGAAATTCGAGAATGTATTATATATTTGTTTTTCATCTAATTCTCCATACTTGAAAATGATATTGTATTAAATTAAAGTATCTTGAGCCTTTCCAATTAGCATTTAACACAGTTTTCACCCACGACTTCTTTTAAAATTTAGTTTTTAAAATTTATTTTGAAAATTTAATTTTGTTTTCTTAGATAGGCTTTAAGCCACTGAATTCTTAGCTCTTCAATCTTCTCCCCAAGTGCTCTTCCTTGAAGTCCTTGCCCTTCAACTAAGCTTGTATCAATCTTAGCCCTTAAAGCCTTCTTATAAATGCCAAGCTTTTTAGCCCTATTGATTCTTTTTTCATCCCAAAGCCCTAGCCACTGAGATAAGGGCATTTTAAGGGCTATTTTTGCTAGATCTAAATCATTAATCTTATCTTCAAAAAAGGGCTGTTTTGCTGAGCTTAAAAGGGATTTTTTAAGCCTTGTTTTTTTGAAAAATGCATCCTTGTCAAGCTCAAAGAAATTCAAGTAAAGATACAAAAAAAGCCCCTCATTTTTGATGAATTTTCGTGAATTTTCTAAGACTGTTTTGAAGCTTTGAATTTTTTCGTGTGCTTTTGTGTCTGTAAAAAAGATAGTTTTTTCCAAATTTAGGGTTTGTAAAAATTCAAAGCCAAGCCTTAAATTTCTAGCCTTAAAAAATTTATAAAGCTCAGCATTGATCCTATCCTTACTAAGCTCGTTTATGTCCATAGTTTTCATAAGATTTAAGCTGTTTTGAGCTATTTTTAGATCAAAACGAGCCACAAAATGAAGAGCTCTAAGAACCCTTAAAGGATCTTCTATAAAACTAAGATCATCAACATGTCTTAAAGTCCTAGCTTTTAAATCTTCTAAGCCCCCATAAAGATCTAAAAACTCATCGTTAAAGATATTTATCATCATTGAATTTATGCTAAAATCTCGCCTTTTTGCAGCTAGCTTTTCATCATTGCAAATACTAACTTCAAAGCCCTTGTGTCCCTTTGCTATCTTGTTTTCACTGCGAGCAAGGGATAGATCGTAGTTTTTAAACTTATACACAAAAAAGCTCTTGCCAAAGCCATTGGCGTTAAACTCTTGCATTAAACTGTCAAATTTGTGAGGATTTATATCATACACTTCTATGTCAAAGTCTGTAATTTCAAGCCCTAAAAGTAGATCCCTAACACAACCTCCTACTAAATAAGCCCTCTTTGTGTGCGGAGCTAAAAATTTAGCTATAAATTCAATGCTAGGATTATTTTTTAAGCTTATCTTCGATACTTGCAAGCAAAAACTCTAAGAAATTTATGGTGAGATCAAGTCTGATTTCTAAATCCTCGTGTTTGGTGCTTTTTAGCCCCTCAAAAAGAACCAGTATCCTTTCTTTGAGCTTGTTTAAAAAAAGCTCTTCATTTGTGCTTAAAATGTAGTTTGCTTCTTCATCTTGCTTGTTTTTGTAAGGCTGGGTAAAGTCTATGATCTCAGCATCTTCTGGGATCTTGGATGGTAGCTCTTCGATTTGAGGCTTTATTGATCTGCTTTCTTCTAGCACCTCTTGAGGCTCTTTTTCAGCTAGCTCTTCAATCTTAAGCTCTTCTTTTTCTTCTATTGAGATTTCTTTATTTTCTTCTTTTACAAGCACTTCTTCGGACTCTTCTTCGGATGTTTCTTGTTTTTCTTGCTTAGAAATTTGGCTATTGATCTCATAAATTGCCTTCTTTGCTAACTCATCTAAACTCATATCTTTATCAACCACCTTTTAAATTCATTAAGCTCCTCTTCGCTACTCATATTAACGAAAAAATCAAACATCTCAACATTTAGATCCAAAGGTCTTGATCTAAGTCCGCTAAGTCTTCTAATGGCACTAAGAGCGTTTTGATTCTTTGGATCAGCTTTTAAGATTTTTTTATAAATTTCTAAGGCTTCGCTTTTAAGCCCTTGTGCTTCGTAAATGGAGGCTTCTGTTATGGTATTTTTCATACTTTCCTAACTTAAAAAGATTGCATAATTGTAGCAAAAAAAATTTAAAATTTACATTTTTATGCGATAATCTAGCATTTTTCAAAGGAAAGAAAGATGAATGAGTTAGTAGAAAATTTTAAAACACTTAGTCAAATTCCACATTGTAGCTTTGATACAGCCTTGATGAGAGATTTTTTAAGCAAATTTAGCAAGGAACAAGGCTTTAAAACAAGCATAGACAAGATAGGCAACATACACTGCGTCAAGGGAAAGCCAACTGTTTGCTTACAAAGTCATTATGATATGGTTTGTATGGGCGAGGCTCCTAAGATAGAGCTTTTTGAAGAGGATGGCTTTTTAAGGGCTAATAACTCATCTCTTGGAGCAGACAATGGCATAGGAGTTGCCATAATGATGCAGATGATGAAGGAATTTGAGAATTTAGAATGCCTTTTTACAAATGACGAGGAGGTTGGTTTGCTTGGGGCAAATGCCTTGGAGCATACCTTGCTTTCAAAGCAGCTTTTAAATTTAGATCATGAGCTTGAAAATGAGGTGGTCATAGGCTGTGCTGGAGGGGTTGATATAAGGGCTGTAAAAAAGCCTCATTATGAGGAGGGTTTTGGCAGGGTTTATGAGCTTGAAGCCTTGAATTTTAAGGGAGGACACTCTGGCATAGATATAATAAAAGATACCCCAAATGCCATCAAAGAAATGGCAAACTTTATAACAAAAAACGAGGGAGTAGTGATAGAATTTAAAGGAGGAGAGAGGCTAAATTCCATAGCAAAGTACGCAAATGCCTTGGTTTTTTTCAAAAAAGAACCAAACAAGACTGAGAACATAGCTTGTAAATTCATAGGAGAAAAAAGGGCTTTCTTTTGCAAGGAAAGCAAGGAAATTTTAGCTGCTATCAATGCTTTTTCTCAGGGCGTCAGAGGCTATGATCAAAAGCTTGGCATAGTTAAAGCAAGCATTAATCTTTCCTTACTTAGCTGGGATGAAAAGGATATAAGCTTAGATCTTTATGCAAGGGCAAATACACTTGACGCACTTCAAAGGCTTGAATTTGAAACTAGAACCTTGTTTGAAAGCTTTAATTTTGATCTTAGCTCTTCAAATTTTTACGCACCTTGGGAAGGCGAGGAAAATGAGTTTAGTCAAAAGGTTTTAAATGCCTTAAAGAGTAAATTTGAGGATGCTAGAATTTTAGCTGTGCATGCTGGGCTTGAATGTGGAATCATAGAAAAAAAGCAAGAGCTTCTTTGTGCCTCAATAGGACCAAATATCTTCAATCCACACTCCACAGATGAAAGATGTGAGCTTGCTTCTGTGGCTAAGATAGGTGAGGTGGTTCGTTTAATCTTGCAAGAGGCTTGAATTTACTAAAATTAACTTTTTGTTTTTGATAAATTCAAGCTAAATTTAGCAAGGCATACTAGCTAAAAACTTTAATCAACGAAAAAAGAAAAATTTACAGTAACTGTTTACAGTAGCTGTTTGAATTTAAAATTTATCAAAGCTATTAGCTTTTTAATAAATTTAGATAATGTCCTCATTTTAGATCATTGTTTGAAAACAAAGGTAATAATTACGAAAATTCGGCTTAAAATAATGAAAAAAGCCCCTTTTGTAAAAACAGATGAAAAATTTCTCTTATCTTGGTGCGTGCTAACTGTATGATTAATTTTCATACAAAGCTTTAAGCAAAGCATCTTAAAACATAGCTTTTTAGAAAACGAAGTTTCTTTATAAAAACGATCAAAATTATAGGGTGTTTTATAGGTCTTTGTGCTTTTTGCTTCTCAACTAACTTGTGTTACTTTCTTGAAAAATCTCACAAAAAACTCACAACGAATTTTTTTTATGATAAACCGTAGCGTCTTTGACAAAGTTAGGTTTTTTACAATAAAGCACAAATTTGGTAAATGAAGTTTTTTGCGGCAAATAGTAGCTTCTTGTCTTGCAAGTTTTTATGATCTTTTTTGATAAAACGACAAGCTTAAGCGAAAAATTTGGCACTGTCTTAGAAAAAAGTCCATAAATTTTGCTTCAAAAACTTTGTAAAATGGTGAAATTTTTTGTATTTTTTGCAAAAATATGCTGAAAACTTGCTTAAAAAAGGTATAATACCGTCAAAATTCACAAAGTTTAGTTACTAAAACGAGCCTATCTTGCTTTGGCAGTTTAGAAACTAGCTTGGATTGAGGGTTTATGGAAGAATTTAAAAGTATGCTTCATCAAATTGGGCTACTTTATCAAAAACTAACAAAAAAGCAAAGAATAGTCATAGGGGTTTCCATAGTGGCTGTGATAGCTTTTTTGGTGTTTTTGGCTCTTTTTAGGGGTGGTAGCTCCACAACTGCTGGTTATGGTGTGCTTGTAGAGGATGCTGGTGCTACAAATGCTGCTGCTATCGTTGCAAAGCTAGAACAAAATGGAGTGCCTTACCAGCTTAGAAACGAAAGGACGATCTTAGTTCCACAGGATCAGGTTTATCGTCAAAGGATGATGATAGCAAGCGAGGGCTTGATTAAGGATTCTAGGGTTGGTTATGAGATCTTTGACATTCAGCAATTTGGAGCCACAAAGGCAGATGAGAAGATTAGACAGTTAAGAGCCTTGCAAGGTGAGCTTTCTCGTGCCATAGAAGCCTTAGAGCCTATACAAAGGGCTATTATAAACATAGCCATACCAGATGAAACAGTTTTTACAGAAAGACAGGTTCCTCCAACTGCTGCTGTTGTACTTACCATAAGAGAGGGGCTAAGGCTTACTAGAAAGCAAATTGATGGGATTAAAAACATAGTCTCAGCCGCTGTTCCAAAGCTTAGCCTTGATAATGTCAGAATCACAGATCAAAACGGCATTAGACTTGATGATGAGGAGCTTTTTGAAAGCGATCTAATAGCTGCTCAGGTTAAGTACAAAAGAGATCATGAAACAGAGCTAGAACAAAAGATCATAAACACCCTAGCTCCCTTTGCAGGTGGGGTTGATAAGGTAGTAGCTAGCGTTAATATTGAATTTGACTTCTCAAAGATGCAATCTCAAAGTGAAATTTATGATCCAAACACAGTCATAAGAAGCGAGCAAACCTTGAACGAAGAAAGTCAGGGCAGAAGAGAACAAAGCATACAAGGTGTTCCAGGTGCTGTGTCAAATATAGGTCCTGTTGAAGGGCTTGACGGTCCAAATGCACTTGAGTATTCAAAAAAGAATCAAGTAACAACCAACAATGAAATTTCAAAAACCATAACAAATACCCAAAAGTCCTTTGCTACCATCATAAGAACGGCTGCTGCTGTTATGATAGATGGCAAATACCAAGAAAGCCTTGATGCAGACGGCAACCCTCAGGTAGAATACATTCCTTTAACGGTAGAACAGCTTCAAAGCGTTGAAAATTTGGTACAAAGAACCATTAATTTCAATGCAGCAAGAGGGGATGTGGTAACTGTTAGTAACTTAGAATTTCAAAGGAAGGATGCCTTGGTTGAAAGTAAGGTTAAGACCTTTTATGAAAGATTTGTTAATCCTTTCATCCCACCGGCTAAGTATATAATAGCTGCTATCTTGCTTTTCATCTTTTACAAAAAGGTTATTCAGCCCTTTATGCAAAAAATGCTTGCAGATCTTGCTGAATCCGAAGAGGAATTGCAAAAAGAAGCCGAAGCCATCGAAGATGTCGAGGATACCTTGGAGAAATTCAATGCTGCAAGAAAGAGGGTGGAGGATCAGCTTGGCATAGGAGATAGCATAGATGAGGACGCACTTCAATATGATATTTTAATAGAAAAGCTAAGAGCCTTGGTATCTGAAAGGACGACCGAGGTTGCAGCCTTGCTTCAAACCTTGGTTGAGCATGATGCTGATTATGAGGCGAATAAGGAGGCCTAATGATTAAGCTTAGCGAAGAACAAAAGATGGTTTATGATGATCTTTCTATGCCAGAAAAGATCGCCATTTTTTTAATACAGCTTGGAGAGGATGTTACCACAGGGCTCTTCTCAAATATGGAGATTAATGTCATCACTGAGGTATCTCGCTACATAGCTATGGCTAAGCAGGTGGATAAATCCGTAGCCACAGCTGTCTTAGAGGAATTTTACACCCTGCTTCAATCAAATCAATTTATAAAAACAGGTGGGCTTGAGTATGCCAAGGAAATACTCTTTAAGACCTTTGGACCAGAGATTGCCAACAAGATCTTAGAAAAACTCACCAAGAGTATGGAGACCAATCAAAACTTCGCATATCTAGCCCAGATCAAGCCTCAACAACTTGCAGACTTTATCACAAAAGAACACCCTCAAACCATAGCCTTGATCTTAGCCCATATGGACTCCATTCACGCGGCTGAGACCTTGGAGTATTTTAGCGATGAATTAAGAGCGGAGGTAGTAATAAGAATGGCAAATTTAGGCGATATATCCCCATCTATAATCAAAAGAGTATCTGCTGTGCTTGAAAGCAAGCTTGAAAGCCTTGCTTCTTACAAGGTTGAAGTTGGAGGTCCAAGGGCTGTGGCAGAGGTGCTTAACCGCTTAGGACAAAAGGCTTCTAAGTCAACCATCACTTACATAGAACAAAGCGATGAAAAGCTTGCTGAAACCATTAAAGACTTGATGTTTACTTTTGATGATATAGCTAAGCTAGGCACTCAGGCAATTAGAGAGATTCTCAAAGTTGCAGATAAGAGGGATTTAATGGTAGGTTTAAAGGGTGCAAGCGATGGACTTAAACAAAAATTCCTCTCAAATATGTCAAGTCGTGCTAGTGAGCAGTTTTTGGAGGAAATGGGCTTTTTGGGTGCAGTTCGTGTAAAAGATGTCGAAGAGGCTCAAAGAAAGGTTGTTGAGATAGTTCAAAAACTTTCAGAACAAGGCCTAGTGCAAATGGGCGAAGCTGATGAAATGATAGAATAAAATGAAAAATACAAGCACAAATGTAATCTCACCAAGCGATACCAAAGAGCATGTTATAGATGGCTATCATTTTAAGGTGATGAGTGAATTCACAAGCCCTCAAAAGCAAGAGCCAAAAAAAGATGAGTCCCAAGCTTCAACCCAAACTCAAGATCCTGTAAGCACTGAAAATCCACAAAACACAGAAGCTGACAGACAAATTCTAATCGAACAAGAAGCCAAAAACGCACAAAAGATCTTAGATCTAATGAAAGAAAAAGAAGACATCATAGACAAGGCAGCAAGGGCTGAGACCCAGCTTGAAATGAAGCTAGAAAGTCAGCAAAAAGAATTCAGTGCAAATTTAGAACTTGCCAAAAAGGAAGCCGAGCAGCTAGGCTATGAAAGAGCAAGGACTCAAAACGAGCTAGAATTAAATGAATTAAGAGAGAAATTCAGCAAGTCCATAGCCAAGCTTGATGAGGTTTGTGCAAATTTAGAGCTTTTCATAGCTAAAAATGAAAAGGAATTAGCAAGTGCAGCCATTGAAATAGCCCAGGATGTAATAGATCAAGAGCTAAGTGAAAACTCGGCTAAAATAGCTCTGAATTTAGCCAAAAAGCTCATCACAGAGCTTGAGGGTGCAGCTAATATAGAGCTTAAAATTAGCCCAAGCGATTATGACTTTGTTAAGAGCAATTTGGCTGAGAATTCAAGGTTAAAAATAAGCCTTGATGATGCCATTAGCAAGGGTAGCGTAGTGATTTTAAGCGATAAGGGAAATATAGAATCAGATCTTAACAATAGGCTTGATAAGATTAAAAAAATGGCAAATTAATGAACTGCAAAGACTTAAAAAAACTTTCTTTGCAAGAACTTGAAAGTCTTGCAAAGGATCTTCGCAATCAGATCATTACAGTTGTTAGCAAAAATGGAGGACATTTAAGCTCAAATTTAGGAGCTGTTGAGCTTACAATAGCTATGCACTCCGTCTTTGAGTGCGAAAAGGATCCCTTTATCTTTGATGTCTCACATCAAGCCTACACTCATAAATTACTCACAGGAAGGGCTGAAATTTTTGACAGCCTAAGAAAATTTAAGGGTTTAAGTGGCTATACCAAGCCAAATGAGGGAGATTATTTTGTAGCAGGGCATTCAAGCACCTCAATTTCTTTGCTTGTTGGAGCTTGTAAGGCAATAGCCTTGAAAAAGGAGCAAAGAATGCCAGTAGCCCTCATAGGAGATGGGGCTATGAGTGCTGGCATGGTGTATGAGGCACTAAATGAGCTTGGAGAGAGAAAATATCCCTGTGTTATTATCTTAAATGACAATGAAATGAGCATTTCTAAGCCCATAGGGGCTATTTCAAAGTATTTATCAGGGGCTATGGCAAGTAGTTTTTATCAAAAATTCAAAAAACGAGTTGAAAATTTTTTAGAATACCTCCCCCCAAGTGCTACTTATATGGCAAAACGGTTTGAGGAAAGCTTAAAGCTTATAACGCCGGGTATTTTGTTTGAGGAGCTGGGACTTGAATATATAGGGGTTATCAACGGACACGATCTAAGTGAGCTAATACCAGCCTTGAAAAAGGCAAAGGCTATGCAAAAACCTTGCTTGGTGCATACTCAGACCATCAAGGGCAAGGGTTATGCACCGGCTGAGGGCAAACTTGCAAGTTGGCACGGAGTAAGTGCCTTTGACATAGCCACAGGAAAGGCTCTTAAAAAGCCTAGCTCAAAGCCCAGTGCTACCGAGCTTTTTAGCCAAAATTTGCTAAATTTAGCCCAAAAATACGAAAATGTAGTAGGAGTTACAGCAGCTATGCCAAGTGGCACAGGGCTTGACAAGCTCATTGAAAAATATCCCACTCGCTTTTGGGATGTAGCCATAGCCGAACAACACGCCGTTACTTCAATGGCAGCTATGGCAAAAGAGGGCTTTAAGCCCTTTATAACAATTTATTCCACCTTTTTGCAAAGAGCTTATGATCAAGTAATTCACGACTGTGCCATTATGAATTTGTCCGTTGTCTTTGCTATGGATAGGGCTGGCATAGTTGGTGAGGATGGAGAGACACACCAAGGAGCCTTTGATGTGAGCTTTTTGTCTGCTGTGCCAAATTTAACCCTACTTGCACCGCGCGATGCAGCTATGATGGGTGTGGTTATGGACTTTGCCTACGCTCATAAGGGTTGCATAGCCTTTCGCTATCCTAGGGGAAGCTTTATCTTAGATGATGAGTTTAGCCCTTGTGAGCTTAAGCTTGGCAAAGCTCAAATCTTAATTGAAAATTCAAGTGAGCTGGCATTTTTAGGCTACGGACAAGGAGTTGGCACTGCAAAATGCGTCTTAGACGAGCTTGAAACACAGGGCTTAAAGGACTATGCAAATTTAGTGGATCTCATCTTTGCCAAGCCCTTGGATAAAAACTTGCTTAAAAATTTAGCCAGCAAAACAAAGTTTTGGTTTGTATTTTCCCAAGGTGCAAAAATCGGCGGCATAGGCTCATTGCTTTCGTCTTTCTTGCAAGAAGAGGGCTTAAATCACATAAGGCTTGTAAGCTTTGAGTATGAGGATAAATTCATAGAACACGGCTCTACAAGCGAGGTAGAAGCTTCATTAGGACTTGGCACAAAGGAACTTGCTGAAAAAATCAAGCATTTTTGTGCTAGGTGAATTTTTTGACAAAGCAGACAAAAATCATAGGCTCAAGACAATTTAAGCGGATTTTCTCTTATCAACTTTAATAAATTTTGATAAAGATTTTGTCTCAAAATTTTCGCCTTAATTCTGTTTCTTTTAGATGAAGCATAAAATTACCCTTTTTTTGATTCTTTTTAATTTGCTTAATCTATGCTTGGCATAGCCTCAGAAATTTTCGATTCCGTTAATGTGATTTTTGTTATTTGCAAACTCATTTTTAGAATGTTTTACTCTATAATGTGCCTTTGCACCGAAATCCACTAAGCCGTCATAACCTCTCCCCCAACAATCACTATAAATTCTGCCTCATTCATAACTGCTTAAATCTCGTATAATAGGCAAAAGTTCATTTGAATTATTTACTACTTGAGTATAAACGCTAGTCTAGCGTTTTAACATGCCTTCTTGCAAAGTTGCAAGTATAACGAAGCAAACACACAGATGTTTTTCTCTTACTCTTTTAGCAGTGAAATAGCTTTCATCTATTTCAATTTCGCCATTTAATGTAGAAATTTTTTCACATTCTTGTGCTATTCAGATTCTAATATTTTTAATGATTTTATTGATACTTTGGCGAGATATTTTGCTTAATTTTGCAATTTTTATGGCTTTAATATCAAGGCTTCTTGAAAAGTTACGAGTGTAACGAAGTAAAAAAATACTTTACAATTTCTCTAAATTTAGCCTCTGAAATTTTGAAACGATTGATATACTTCTTTTTCATCGACACAATCATAATTTAAAACTTCTTTATTGGAGATTAAGTTGTCTTGAGCCTAATTCTTTTGTTTCAAATTTACACTTTTGAAATATTTTGTGAAAGATTTTTGCTTAAAATTATAGTTTTTTATTGCAACAAATTTAAATTTGTAGATTTTGATATAACAAGCGATAAACAAGCTATTTATCTTTCATACATTTAGGCTAAAAGGCCTTAAAATTTTAGATTAAGCTCTTTGCAGATAAAAATTGACAAAATAAAGTGTTTTTTATAAATTTTTTAGTATAATCACGCTTAAATAAACATTAAAAAGGATAAAAAATGGTTGTAAGGGTCGAAAATCCAAATGATAGAACAGCTTATTTAGAGCTAAACCGCGATGATATAGAGCTTTTGCTTGAGGAATTAGTACTTCATTATGAAAATTTAGACCAGTTTATAGAAGCCTTTGATCTCTTAGAGGTTACCTCAAAAATGGGCGATGATTTAAATGAATGAGACATATTTGTATCCTTTGTGGGTTTGATTTTATTAATACTTTAATTTTGATAACTTTTATTTTAATTTAAGCAAAAAAATACTACACTTTTACAAATTTTATATTTGATTTCAATATTAAGGTTTGTAAAATGCGTAAATTTTTACTTCTTTTATCCATCTTTGTTACAGTTTCTTTTGCTCGCGTGGATGATTATATAGCTGAGGCAAACATAATTAAAGGTATTTTACACGAAAGTATAGAGCTTTACAAACAGGGTAAAGCTGATGAGGCTAAGAAGAAGAGCGAGGATGCGTATTTTCAGCATTTTGAAAATATGGAAGGTCCTATAGGTAGAAATGTAGGACGAAAAGCCATCACTATGGAGAGAAAATTCTCAAATTTACGCAGAATGTATAAGGACAAGGCTGAGTTAAACAAGATAGAAGCCCTTGTTGAAAGTCTTATTTTTGATCTAGATGAGGTTGCTCCTATCATACAAACCGGCTTTCGTTTAGAGGCTGAAAAAAGCGATACCACAGATGATAAGATTGCAGAGGCTGCTTCTTTGGAGGCTGAAAAAAAGCGTCAAGCAGAAGCTGATGCCTTATTTGCTTTGTTAGGAGATTCTGATACTCAGCCAAGTACCCAAAGTAGCGAAGATATTCAAGAACAAGAAAATTTAGCACAAGCCTCAAATCAAGAAGCCTCACAAAGCCAAGAGGATATGGATACTATCTCAGAGCTTCAAGCTGCCTCTGCTATCAATATAAAATTGCAATTTTTAATGGACAATATCTCTACAAAATTCCTAGAAGCTGCGAATGAGTTTAAAAATAACAATATACAATCCGCCAAGGATCTACTTCACAGTGCCTTGTTTGATGATTATAGAAACTCAAAAGCAGAGGTGGTAGTTAGTGGCTTTACGACGGCTGGCTTGGATGCAAAAATTCAGCAAGGCATAAGAAGTCTTATAGCTAAATTTGATGAGGCAAATATAGACGAAAGGACATTAAGAACAGAGCTTGAAAAGATAGAGGAGCTGATCTTTGATGCCTTCTTGCAAATCCCAGAGGATCAAATTGCTAAAATTCAAGTCTCAGGCTTTGATGAAAATGCTATTAATGTAACTGATTATTCAAAGGTAGCTGATGATATTAAAATAGCCTTGGATAATATCTTAGAAGATTATCAAGGTTTTAGTAAATCCAGCATAGATGCCTTGCAAAATACCTATCTTGATATATTTGAGGCAAGTGGTATGGAAAGCAAGGTTGGTGCTGTTGATAGCAATATGAAGCTTAAAATAGAAAGTCTCTTTTCTCAAGGGGTAGCACTCATTAAGGCTAGTGCCTCAAAGGATGAGTTAAGTACCACCTTTGATGAGTTAAATACCCTAGTAGCCTCAATGGTAGATAAGATTCAAGAATCCACCCCCTATGCACTTTTCATTTGGGCTTTTGGTATCATCATAAGAGAGGGTTTGGAGGCTCTTATCATAGTAGTAGCAATAGTTTCTTATCTCATACAAAGTGGGAACAAAAACCGTCTAAACATAGCCTACTCAGCCCTTCTAACAGGTATAGTGTTAAGTTTCGTAACAGCCTTTTTGGTGTCTTGGATCTTTAAGCAAAATGCAGGTCAAAGTAGGGAGTTAATAGAAGGCATTGCTATGCTACTTGCTGTTGGCTTACTCTTTTATGTTGGCTTTTGGTTACTTTCAAATGCAAGAAACAAGCAGTGGGCTAATTTCATCAAAGGACAAGCGGTTGCTGCTATATCTAAGAATTCAGCTACAACTCTTTGGTGGACCGTCTTTTTGGCTGTGTATAGAGAGGGAGCCGAGACTGTGCTCTTTTATCAAGCCTTATTTTTTGATGCAAGAACTAGCACTGATTATGGGGCTGTTTTTGCTGGGCTTGGAGTTGGTTCTTTGATAATTATAATTTTATATTTCTTACTTAAAGCAGGAGCCATTAGAATTCCTGTAAAGCAGTTTTTCTATCTTACCTCTTATATCATTTTTTATATGGTCTTTGTTTTCACAGGCAAGGGCATTGGTGAGCTTATCGAGGGTAAGCTTATTACGCCTACCTTTTTGCCCATTAAATTTGATGCGATTTTGTGGCTTGGAGTGTATCCATACTACGAAACTCTCATTCCCCAGCTTATAGTTTTAACAATGCTTATCTTAGGCATTTTTATAACACATAAAATTACATCTTCACAAGGAGTAAAACGATGATTAAAAGATCATTATTAAGCATTGCAGCAGCAGCTGTTTTTGCAAGTGGCGTTTTTGGTGCTGAGGTGCCAATTGGTGATCCTATAGAAAGAAATGGTATGGAGATAGCTGCTGTTTATCTTCAACCAATAGAAATGGAACCAAAGGGTATAGATCTAGCTGCTTCTTTGGCTGATATTCACCTTGAAGCTGACATTCACGCTATCAAGGGTAACAAAAACGGCTTTCCAGAGGGCTTTTGGATACCCTATCTTAGCATAGCCTATGAGCTTAAAAATCTTGACACAGGTGGGGTTAAAAGGGGAACCTTTATGCCTATGACAGCTGATGACGGCCCTCACTATGGTGCAAATATAGCTATGGAAAAGGATAAAAGCGGTAAATTTGGACCTGGTAATTACGAGTTGACCTATATCATTGAAAATCCTGAAAAGCAAGGCTTTGGTCGCCACACTGACAAGGAAACAGGGGTTGGCAAGTGGTTTCAGCCTTTTAAGGTAAGCTATAAATTTAAATACACAGGTGCCCCTAAGTAAGCACTAACTCCTAGCTTTTGGCTAGGAGAGCCTTTGTTAAATTTAAAAAGGATTTGAAATTGAGCATTTATTTTCTTCATTTTTTTTCTGTTTTTTTGCCCTTTGTCTTTATTAGCTCCTTTGCTACTGCTGTAGTTAAAGATTTATTTAAAATTTTCATAGCCTCTTTTTTGGCATTTTTGTTTGGATATTTTACATTTTTTATTTCTGCTGCCTATCTTAAAACAGATGAGCTTCATTTTTATACCAACACAGTTTTTCTTTTTAGCCTCTTGGTGCTTTTTATTTTAAGTCTTATACAAAAAGAACTTTTTATATTTAGACTTGCTTTTATGTTCTTAATGAGCTTTGCCTTTGCTATAAGGTATTATTATCTAAGTCAGGATTTTCCTATCTTTACAAGCTCTTTACTTGACAGTCAGGCAATTTTTTCTATATCTTTTATATTGTTAGCCTTTGTTTTGTGCTTTGTGCTTTTCTTTTTCTTGCGTTGGCAGTTTAGCTTAAATAAAAAATTAAGCTTGGTAATTTTAAGCCTTGTATTTTTGTGTGAATTTGATAAAAGTTTGGCAAACATCTTACTCATTGCTATGAGGGAGCATTTTATAGATACTCATTCTTTTACTTTGTCTTTTGTGGCTAAGAGCTTGTATTATTCTAAGATGATGAATTATTTATATATGTTCTTTGTACTTGTTTTGGCCTTTGCTTCTTTGAAATTTAAGATAAAAAATCTAGCTAAAAAACATTTATTTGACATAGCTTATAGAAAAAACGAGGCAAATACCTTTAAAATCAATGCCTTTTTTACATCCAGCCTTGCTAGTGTGCTTATTGCCTTTGGTATAGTTTTGCATTTTGATTTAGTAGCCTCTAAGCCCATAAATATAGATCCACCAACCGAGCTTTTGCCAGATGAAAATGGGCTTTTTGTCTTTGATATAGAGCTTTTAAGAGATAATGGCTTACACCGATTTGCTTATGTAACAAGCGAGGGCAAGGTGGTGAGATTTTTTTTGATGAATAAAAGAGAGGATAGAGATTCACCTGTTGCCGTTTTTGATGCTTGTATGATTTGTGGAGAGATGGGCTATGTAAAAAGAGGAGGGGAGCTTATTTGCATAGCTTGCAATGTAAGGATCTTCCTTTTGAGCGTAGGTAAAGAAGGAGGTTGTAATCCCATACCCCTCAAATACGACTTTGATGGAGAAAAGATCACAATCAAGCTTGAAGATGTGATTTATGGCTCAAATTTCTTTACAGAGATCAAAGAAGTCATGGTAACAGATCCTGTTTCAAAGGGACAAATACTTAACTCAAAGGCTGAGTATTCTTACATTTACAAGGGCTTTACTTATTATTTTGAAACTAAGGAAAATTACGATGCCTTCGTAAATGATCCTCAAAGCTATGTGGATAATAATCTAAGTGCTAGATTTAGAATTCAAGGCTATGAGGAGGGCATTTGATGGGCTTAGATCTTAAAAAAGGAGGCTTTAAATGTTGTGGGCTATGATTAAAAGTTCTATTTTTAAGAATAAAATTCAAAAGATCTTGGTGTTTTTAACCTGCTTTTTGGCTACCTTGCTTTTATGTGCTATGCTAAATATCACTCTTGGTATAGGAAATGAGGTAGGAAAGCAGCTTAGAAGCTATGGTTCAAACATCATAGTTTTGCCAAAGGGTTCTAATCTTAGCATAGAAGTAGGGGGCAAGATTTATGAGCCTTTGAAAAATAAAAGCTACTTAGAGGAAAATGATCTACATAAGATCAAAGAAATTTTTTGGAGAAATAACATCACAGCCTTTGCTCCTTTTTTGGATGGTTCTGTTATGATGAAGGACAAGGAAGTGCTTATTATAGGCACTTATTTTGACAAGCACATTGAAATTGCTGATGAGGATGATTTTAGCACGGGCATAAAAAATTTATATCCTATCTTGCAAGTTGATGGAGAGTGGATAAAAGACGATGATAGTAGCAATATAATGCTTGGCGATGAATTTGCAAGTAAAAATTCCTTAAAAATTGGAGATACTGTGAATTTAAATGGCTTAGAATTTCAAGTAGTAGGCATCTTGCATAACGCTGGTAAGAATGCAAACAAGATCATTATGAGCTTAAATTTAGCCCAGCAAATGCTTAATAAACAAGGTGTTTTCTCACACGCAGAGGTCTCAGCCTTAACCATACCAGAGGATGATCTTTCTCAAAAGGCTCGCCGGGATACAAGCTCTTTAAATCAGCTTGAATTTGACAAGTGGTATTGTTCTGCTTATGTAAATTCAATAGCCTATCAAATAGAAGAGGATTTCAAAGGTGCAAGTGCTAAGCCTCAAACAGCAATTAGCGATGCTGAGAGCTTAATTATTAGTAAGATTCAAAGCCTTATGGGGCTTACAGCCTTGATTTGCTTGGTTGTTTCAAGCATTGCCATTGCTAGCTTGATGAGTAGTGAAATTCACTCACGCAAGAAAGAGATCGGACTTTTAAAGGTCTTAGGAGCCAATGCCTTTCAAATTTATGTGATCTTTGCTAGCGAAAATGTGCTTGTAGCCTTGATAGCAGCCTTGTTTGGCTTTGCTTTTGGAGTAGGGCTTAGCGAGCTTATAGCCTTAAGTATTTTTGATTATACCATTGCTATTAGCTTTATAGCACTTCCTTTGTGCCTTGCCTTTGCCCTTATCATCGTGCTTTTAGGTTGCTTGCTTTCTTTAAAAGATATAGTAAATCTACTTCCTGTGCAGGTGCTTTATGGTAAATAGTTTTTTAACAAGAGAGCTTTTTAAAAGCCTTATTTTTTCATTTAGAAGGGTATTTATCATCATACTTGCGATCTTTATCGCCGCCCTTGTGAGTTCTGCTTTTTTGAATATTTATTTTGACATTGACACCAAGCTTTCCAAGGAGTTAAAGGCTTATGGGGCAAATTTAAATATTTTATCAATGCAAGAAAATGAAAACATCAGCAACGAAGCCTTTGAAAGAGCAAAAAAAGAGCTTAATACAAGAGGGGTAACCCCTTATCTTTACTCCTTTTTAAATGTTGATGGGGCTGAGACCTTGGTACTTGGCACAGATTTTGGCTCTTTAAGGCTTACAAAGCCCTTTATAGATGTGCTTGAGGGTAGCTTTTCTTTGAGTGATTTTAAGGCTGATTCTGCCTTTATAGGCAAAGATTTAGCAAATAAGATCATAAGTGGCAACAAACAAGAAAGCTTAAAATCCCTAATAGGACGAGAGCTTGAACTTTACGGACTTGATGGGGAAAAGGCTGCCTTAAAGATCAAGGGCATTTTATCAAGTAATGATGAATTTGATACACTTTTTTTAGCACCTCTTGAGGTGGTGCAAATTTTAAGTAAACAAGAGGGCATAAACTATGCCACAGGTCTAGTTTATGGAAACTATGATGATGTAAGTGAGGTAGCTGCTAGAATTAGCGATGAGGAGCTAAACGCAAAGCCTATTTCCTCGGTATCTTTAAGCGAGGGTTTGGTGCTTGACAAGCTTAAGGCATTGATGTTTTTAATAGTACTTGTGGTCTTAATCATAGCCTCAACTAGCGTTAATACCACTCTCAGCTCCATCATTTTTTCTCGCAAAAAAGAAATAGCACTTCATTTAGCTTTGGGTGCAAGAAAGGCTGACATAGCCAAGCTTTTTGGGCTTGAATGCCTTGTGCTTGCCCTTATAGCTTCATTTTTGGGCATAATTTTTGGTTATGCCCTTGCCAATGTCTTTGGATGGATTATCTTCAATGCTGGCATTGATTTTCGCTTTAAGGCTGCTGTTTTAGCAGTGCTTATCTCGCTTGTCTTTGCCTTTTTTGCGGCATTTTTTCCAATAAAAAAGGCATTAAATATCAATGTATGTGATAATTTGAAAGGTGAATAATGAAAGAGGTAATTAAAATTCAGCATCTAAACAAGCTTTTTGGAGAGGTGAAGGCCTTGCAAGATATTAATTTTACAGTGCTTGAAGGAGAGTGGCTTGCCATAATGGGTCCAAGTGGTAGTGGCAAATCCACGCTTTTAAACATACTTTCTTTGATGGATGAGCAAAGCAATGGGGAGTATTTTTTAGGAGGCGTAAATGTTGGCACCCTTAATGAGGAGGCAAAAACTGTTATTCGCAGAGAGAAGATAGGGCTTATTTTTCAGCAATTTCACCTCATACCATATCTTAATGTCCTTGAAAATGTGATGTTAGCTCAGTTTTATCACTCAAGCGTTGATGAGGAGGATGCAAGGGCTGTGCTTGAAAAGGTGGGGCTTTCGCACCGCTTGAAACACCTTCCAAATGAGCTTAGCGGTGGGGAGCAGCAAAGACTTTGCATAGCAAGAGCCTTAATCAACAATCCCGAGCTCTTACTAGCAGATGAGCCTACTGGTAATTTGGACGAGGCAAATGAAAAAAAGGTGCTTGAGCTTTTAAGACAGCTTAAAAATGAGGGTAAAACCATAGTTTTAATCACTCACAATGAAATGCTAGGCAAACAGGCTGATAAAATGATGATCCTTCGCCATGGAGTAATGCAAAATGCTTGAAATATTTAGCCCTTTTTTTTCAAAGCTTAGTAACTTTGGCTTAAAATTAGCTAGAAAGCTAAGAGCAAAAGCCTTTTTAAGCTTTCTTTCAAGGCTCTTTTTTGCTAGAAAAAAAAGACCTCCTTTGGCACTTAGAACCTTTCTAAATTTAGCAAAGGATCAGCTAAAAAGTTCTTTTGCAAGTAGGATAAAAAAGCAGTTTTTAACTGTGCTTTTAAGTTTTATCTCAGTAAAAACTCAAGCACCCTATGTGCTTAAACAAGGCTTAATGTCAAAATTTAAGCAAGATTTTAGTTTAAATTTAGAAAACAAAGTTATAACAAGCTTTAATGCCTTATTTGATCATTTTTTGCCTATTTTAAAAGCTTGCCCCTTAAAAATTTGCAAAAACACAGTGTTTTATGTGAATTTATATAAAAAATTCACACAGTCTAGTTTTGTTTTACTTAGTTGCTTTTTTTTATCTGCTTGTTTTTATTCAAATGGAGGGGAGGTTGGCAAGGAAGCTCCTAAAATTTCGGCTAAGAATTTATTAGGTGAGGCTGTGAATTTACCACGCGACAAGGTGGCTGTTTTGGTATTTTTCGAGGATGGATGCAAGGCTTGTTTGCAAGAATTGCCCTTGCTTGATAGCTTTGCAGGAGAAAATTTAGACAAGATTAAGATCATAGGCATAAATTCAGTAGATGAGTTGGCAAAGATTGCCGAGCTTAAAAAAGAACTTGGAATTGATAATATCATTTTTACAAAGGATGATTTGGATCTTTCTTGGCAAAGATATAGCATCTTTGCCCTACCAACAACCATCATCATCAAAGAGGGCGTGGTGGTGGAACGTTTAATAGGAGATAAGCCTTGGCAAAATTTGCACTCAAAGCTCTTGTCCTTGCTTTAAGCATCTTTTTTGTAGGCTGTGAATTTAAGCGAGATTTTGAGGCCATAAATAGCGAAAAAAGCTATAAATTCAGCTTTAATGGCTTTGAAAAAAGATTAGATTTAGGCACTCAAAAACCCTTTGCACTTGTTTTTTTTACCAAAGACTGTGGCGTTTGCAAGGAGCAAATTCGCATACTAAATGAGCTAAAAGCAAAAAATGAGGTCCCAAAAGAACTTGCTAATTTTGATTTCTTTGTTGTTTTAAACGATGCACAAGATAAAGAAGATGCCATCCTTTTTGCCAAAGAAAAGGGTATAGCTTTTCCACTTTTTTATGAAAAAAGGGCAAGTGAGCTTTTATCTCGTGCTGTTGGTGGAATTTATGGGGTGCCTGTTACTGTTTTTTTTGATAAAGAGGGCATTCAAAGAGAGCTATTTATAGGACTTACGCTAGAAACTCTTTTGCTTAAAGAGCTTGTCAAAATACTTTGATCTAAGAGAAGGGCTTTTTGCAAATTTTTTGCTTTTGTTCTTAAAAAATGGCTTAGAGCTTTTACTTTGTGAATTTTATATTTTAATGTCAATTTTTTATAAAAATCAAGTCTTTAAAAACAGTTGCAAACTAAAACATAGATCTTATAGTATAAAAGCCTTCTTATTATTAAGTTTATGCTACAATAAGCCTAAAAATTCAAGGCACAATATGGCACACAAAGCTAATCAAAACTCACTAATAAAATCAAACAAAGATCCCAAAAATCTTAGCGCCCACAAAAAAGGCAGTAAAAATGAGGCTTTAAAAGAAAGTAAAAGCTTACTCAAAGATATACAAAAAAATGATCCTTCAAATTCTGTATCAGTTGTAATCTTAGCCGCAGGGCTTGGCACGAGGATGAAAAGTGCTACTCCAAAGGTGTTGCAAAAACTTTGCGACAAGGCTATGATCTTGCATATTTTAAAGCAAGCTTTTGTTGTGAGCGATGATGTAACAGTGGTGCTTTATCATCAAAAAGAAGAAGTTGCCGCCGCTATTTTAAGTGAATTTCCGCACACAAAAATCATCACACAGGATCATTTAAACTACCCAGGCACAGCAGGTGCTTTGCGAAACTATGCTCCAAAACACGACAAAATCATAGTTTTATGTGGGGATATGCCCTTAATTAAGGCTTTATCCTTGCAAGAAATGCTTAAAATGCTTGAAAAATCAAATCTTGTTGTGGGGGTGTTTGAAAGCGAGAATCCTAAAAACTACGGACGAGTTATCATCAAAAAAAATAAAATCGAAAAAATCGTTGAATTCAAGGACGCAAGCGACACCCAAAAAAGCATAAATATCTGCAACAGCGGGGTTTATGCCCTTGATAAAATGCTTTTAAACGAGCTTTTGCCAAAGATAGATAACAAAAACGCCGCCAAGGAGTATTATTTAACGGATCTTGTAAGTTTGACACATAAAAAGGGTGAGCCTATCTTGCCATTTTTTGCCTGTGAGCGTGAATTTATGGGCGTTAATGATAAAATTGAACTTGCAAGGGCTGAAAATTTAATGCAAGATGAGCTTAAAGAAGCTTTAATGCGTGAGGGTGTCATCTTTCATAATCCTCAGTCAAGTTTTGTAAGCCTTGATGCTAAGTTTATAGGCGAGTGTGAGCTTTATGAAAATGTGAGAATTGAGGGAAAGAGCGTGATTGAAAGCTCTGTCATAGAAAATTCAAGCATTATAAAAGATAGTACAGTAAAAAATTCACACATTAAGGCTACAAGCGTGATTGAAGAAAGTCTAGTTGAAAGCTCGGATGTGGGACCCTTGGCTCACCTTCGCCCCAAATGCAAAATTAAAAATTCACACATAGGTAATTTTGTAGAGTGTAAAAACGCCCTTTTGCAAGGGGTTAAGGCTGGGCATTTAAGTTATTTAGGAGACTGTGAAGTAGGGGATGGCTCAAATATAGGTTGCGGGACCATCACTTGTAATTATGACGGACTTAAAAAGCATCGCACCCTCATAGGCAAAAATGTCTTTGTGGGCTCAGATACTCAGCTCATAGCACCTGTAAGTGTGGCTGATGATGTCATAATAGCTGCTGGAAGCTGCGTTACAAGCGATGTGCCAAAAGGTGCTTTGTTTATAAATAGGGCGAAAGAACAAATCGTCAAGGATTATTTTTACAAAAAATTTGGGCTTAAAAAATGAGAATTGTTAAAAAATTCACGCTTAATTTTGGCGAGAAAAATTATGAAAATTTCGCTAAATTTTAAGGCTATAACTTTTATAAAAAATTGAATTTAAATAGCTTGACTTTGTAAAAAATTCAGCAAAAAGCGTGAATTTTTAGTGAATTTATATTAGAAAAAGGTAAAAATTTTAAAATTAAAAAGGGCAAAAAATGTTGCTTAAAGATAAAACCATTTTATTAGCCATAAGTGGCAGCATAGCCTTTTACAAGGCTTATGAGCTAATTTCAATGCTAAAAAAAGAAGGCTTGAAAGTAAAGGTGCTTTTAAGCGATGGGGTCTTAAACTTTGCTAGTCATTTAAGCTTTGAAGCCCTGTGTGATGGGGTTTTAAGCAAGGAAAATGAAACTTGGGTGGGGGCTAAAAATGTGGGTCAAATGTGTGAAAACGACAAAAATCACATAGCCTTTAGCAAGGACTGCGATGCCATAATTTTTGCCCCTGCAAGCGTGAATTCCATAAATAAATTAGCCAACGGCATAGCCGATAATCTTTTCATTCAAACCCTAATCGCCTCAAATGCCCCTCTCATCATAGCCCCAGCAGCCAACACAAGAATGCTTAATCATTTTAGCACACAAAACTCGCTTACCCTTTTGAAAAAAAACGGTGCCACAGTTATAGAGCCTATAAGCAAGGTTTTAGCCTGTGGGGAGCTTGGAGTAGGGGGCTTAGCAGAGCTTGAAAGCATCATTTTTGCCCTTAAAAGAGTGCTTTTAAAGGATGAGTTTTTTGTAGGCAAAAAAGTGGTAATAACAGGGGGTGGCACGAGGGAGAAAATCGATGAGGTTCGCTACATAGGCAATTTTTCAAGTGGCAAAATGGCCAAAGCCCTTGCAGATGCCTTTTATGCACTTGGTGCCACTGTAAGCCTTTTAAGCTCGGTTGATTTTGAAAATCTGCCTTATGAAAGCAAGCATTTTGAGAGTGTCGCTGAGCTTGAAGCCTTAATGAGTGAGCATAAAAACGATGATTTCTTGCTAATGAGTGCGGCTGTGAGCGATTTTTTACCCACATTTCACAAGGGCAAACTTAAAAAAAGCGATTTTAAACAAGGTTTAAGTTTGAGCTTAAAGCCAGCTAAAGATTTGCTTAAAAACCTTGAATTTAAGGGCAAAAAGATAGGCTTTAAGCTTGAATTTGAGGCAAAAAATGCCTTAGAAAACGCCAAAAATTCACTAAAAGAAAAAGGCTTAAATATGATTTGCCTAAATGTTTTAAGCCCTACAAACAAAGCCTTTGCAAGTGATATGAATGCCTTAACGCTTATCACAAAGGATTTTACTGAGGATTTAGGGCTTAAAAGTAAGCTAGATTTAGCCTTTGAAATAGCAAAAAGGTGTAAAGAACTATGAGTATGATAAATGCTACCTTGCCCATTGATATGAGGGTCATAGCAAGGCACAGCTTCAACCGCTACACCCTGCTTTTAAATCATAAAGAAGTTAGCACCAAAAGCCTAATCGAGCTTGAAATAGGAGCTGAGTATATAGCAGAACTTTATGAGAACAAAGGGGGCGTAATCACCTTTAAAAATCTTTACAAAAAGCCAAAGATCGCCTTTTTTGAGGAAGGGCTTGCTTTGATAGTTAGGCTTTTAGAAGAGCCTAATTTTAATTTTAAAGCCTTTGTTTTAAGCTCCTTAATAGGCTCAAAAAATAGCACAACTTTTAGCATTTACAAAGAAATGCTCTTTGCACTCTCGCAAAATATTTATCATATTCCCTTTGTATTTGAGAATAAACCTTGCTTGTTTCAGCTTAGATTAAGCACGAAGCAAAGCGAGCTTTTTTTGTTTTTTAGTGTATTTGGAAATTTAAAGCTGGTTATGAAAGAGGGCTCAAATACGGTTTATACCCCCTTTTACAAGGTAGCAAGGTTTTTAAAAGAGCATTTAAGCCTTGATATAGTGCAAGAAAAAAGCGTTACTAGTATGTTTGAGTTTAAAAAACTGCTTGATTTTAAGGGATAAAAATGAGTCAAAAAAACAAATTAAATCACCTTGCCGTTGTGATGGATGGAAATAGACGTTGGGCTTTGAAAAATGGCTTTTTGAAAGAAATAGGCTATACTCAGGGAGTTAAAATTGTCGAGCGACTCATTCGCATTTGCGTTGAAGAAGAAATTTCAAGCCTCACTCTTTTTGCCTTTAGCACCGAAAACTGGGCTAGACCGCAAGATGAAATAGACTTTATCTTTGCACTTTTAGAAAAGGTTTTGGACGAAAATTTGCAAAGGTGCATTGACAATAATATAAAACTTCGTGCCATAGGCGATTTAAGCCGTTTGCAGCCACATTTAAGAGCAAAAATCAAAAACGCCGAAGATGCCACGAAAAATTGCGCCCTTTTATGCGTAAATATGGCTATAAGTTATGGAGCCAAAGATGAGATAGTGCGTGCGGCTCAAAAGGTGGTTACGCAAGGATTAGAGCTAAATGAAAAAAACATAAGTGCGAATTTGGATTTGCCTTTGGATGTGGATTTAATCTTGAGGGTTGGCAGTGCAAAAAGGCTTTCAAATTTCTTGCTTTGGCAGTGTGCTTATGCTGAGATTTGTTTTAGCGATACCTTGTTTCCGGGGCTTACAAAAAGGGAGTTAAAACGTGCCATTAGGGAGTTTTACAAACGCGAGAGGACCTTTGGTAAATGATAATTTTTGTTTTTTTGTTTGGGCTTTGCGTTGGTTCTTTTGTATTTGCTTTTTATGAGAGATTTTGTGCTAAAAAGCCCATTTTACAAGCCCGTTCATTTTGCTTTAAATGCGAAAAAAGGCTTAAATTTTATCATTTAATTCCGCTTTTATCTTTCATTTTTTTGCGTGGAAGATGTGGCTTTTGTGGGGCAAAAATCAGCCCTTTAAGTCCTTTTTGCGAGCTTTTGTGTTCGCTTTTATTTGTTTTTGCATTTTTTCTTAGCTTAAATGCTGAATTTAATGCTTTAAGCGGTGAATTTAATGCCCTAAATGACAGTAAGATCAATGTGGCTTTTGGGGGCATTTTAAATGCCTTAAACAGTGATTTCATAGAAATTTTAAGCCTTATTGATGCTCAAAAATTCACGTTAAATTTTATCTTTTTGGCACTTTTTTTAAGCACGGTTTTGCTTTTATCCTTAATTGATTTAAAACTAAAAGCCGTCCCTGAAACGCTTTTGTGGGCGGCTTTTATCCTTGCTTTTTGTTATAGCGTGAATTTAAACGATATTTATGGCTTTTGGGGCGAAATTGATGGCTTTGTGCTTAATGCCCCCATTTTTGCTGGCCTTTTTTTCTTGCTAAAAAGCCTTGTTTCTTGCGTTTTAAATTTCAAAAGACAAAATGAAAACTTAGAAAGTATGGGCGAGGGGGATATTTTAATCATAGCCGCAATGGGCGGAATTTTAGGGTTTACAAAGGGTTTTTGTGTCATTTTTTTAGCTGCCATTTTGGCTTTGCCACTTTGTATGTATTTTAAGCTTTTAGAGAGCAAAAAAGCAAAAAGGGTTGAATTTTTAAGTCAAGGTGCTGAATTTAAAAGCAAAAACTGTGAATTAAGAGCCATAAATTCAAGCACAAAAAAAGAAATTCAAGCTCACAAAGGCTTAAAAATTGCAACTCATTCCTACGAACTGCCCTTCATCCCCTTTTTAAGCCTTGCCTTCGTGCTTGTTTTGGCACTTGGAGAGTTCTTATGAGGCTTGTTTATCGCTACTTGCTAAATCAGTTTTTAAGCACCCAGCTCTCGCTTTTTGGAGTGCTTTTTCTCATAGTCTCAATGGTCTTTTTCATTCAGCTTGCTAGAATGACAGCTAGCATTGAAATTAGCCTTGGGGATTTTTTCAAGCTTTATAGCTTTATGCTACCTCGAATTCTCATTTTTACTATGCCTTTAAGTTTTTTTATCTCCCTTACGATGACGCTTCACAGGCTCTCACGCGAAAATGAAAGCATAGTGTATTTCACCCTTGGCTTTTCGCCGAAGTTAATCGCAAGGTTTTTTTTAAGACTAGCTGCTTTGTTTAGTGCCTTTGGGCTGGTGATTTCTCTTGTTTTCATACCCGTTGCCTTTGTCTTGCAAAATAATTTCATTGATTTTAAAAAAACCCAGGTGAAATTAAATATAAAAACGGGCGAATTTGGGCAAAAATTTATGGACTGGCTAATTTTTGTCGAGGAAGAAAATAACGGAGTTTATCAAAATATTATTATGTATCGCCCTGTTAAGAATTTAAACGAGAAGGAATTTTTTATCATTGCAAAGCAAGGAATTTTAGAAAGAAAGCAGCAAAATTTATCCTTTAAACTCATAAACGCAAATGTCTATAATTTCGAGCAAAATCAAACCGTGTATGCTGGGCATTTTGAGGATATGATTATAAACACCCTCATTAGCTCAGACATTGACAGCAAGAAGTTTTACGAGTATTACAGCGATTTAAATACAAATGACAAAAGGGCAAAGGAATTTGTCATCTACACCCTAATAGCCCTTTTTCCCCTTGCTAGCACGCTTTTTGCCCTGTCCTTTGGCATAGTAACCTACCGCTATGACAAGGGGAATGCGTATCTTGGAATTTTTCTTGTAATAGGGCTTTATTTTGGGGCTTTGAGCCTTTTTTATAAGCCTCCCTTTGTGGCTGTGGCTTTGATTTTTTTGAGTGCTTTTTTGGCTTCTTTTGTTCTTTTTAAAAGGAAGATTTTAAATAGATATTAGCTTTTAAAAATGTTGAATTTTAAAGAAAATTTGTGGGTTTGAATTTAAGTTACAATCTTTGAATTTTAAGGCAAGTTTTTAGTTTTATTTAAATTTTAAAACTTGCAAAAATGCAAGTAATTTTAATAAAAATTTTTTTTCGTGTTAAATTTTTTATTATTGAGTGCTTTTAAAAAAGTGTCAAAAAATTCACACAATTTTAATAAAAAAATTCAAACAAATTTAAAAGGCAAATTTTTATGAAGCTAAAACTCATCTTTTCTTACGATGGCTCAAAATTTCAAGGCTCAGCCACCCAGCCTCATCAAAACAGCGTCCAAGACGCACTTGCAAAGGCTTTAAGGCATTTAGGCATTTACGAAAAGCCCCTCTTTGCCTCACGCACAGATAAAGGCGTTCACGCTTTAAACGCCGTGGCGAGCGTGAAGTGTGGGGAGCATTTTAGGGATTTAAATGCCCTAAAAGCTCTAATCAACCGCTTTTCTCGCCCTAACATTAACATTAAATTCACAAAAATAGTAAGTGAAAATTTTCAGCCTCGCTTTGATGCCAAAATGAGAGAGTATCGCTACTTGCTTTATCACGGTGCATTTAATCCCTTTTTAAGCTCTTATTTTCACTTTTATCCTAAAATTGATATTAAAAAGGCAAATGAAATCTTGTCCCTTTTTGTAGGCACTCACGATTTTAGGCTTTTTGCAAAGCAAAACAGCCCCAGCAAGGACAGCAAACGTAGTATTTTCATAGCCAAGGCTTACTCGCATAAGGATTTAACCGTGTTTAAATTCAGGGCAAATGGCTTTTTGCGCTCTCAAATTCGCCTTATGATGAGCGGGGTTTTAGCCGTGCTTGAGGGAAAATTAAGCAAAGATAATTTAAAAGAGCAAATTTTAGCCAAAGCCTCTCACATTCGCACCCCCACCCCACCAAACGCCCTTTATCTTGCGAGGATTTTTTACTAAAACTTAAGCTTATTTAAGTATAATATTTCGCTTCAAATTATTTTGAAAGATCAACCAAGCTTTTTAAAAGCAAGAAAGGTAAAATATGAAAAAACTAGCTTTAGCTGTTTTTCTTCTTTTTGTTGCACTGTTTTTTGTTGCTTGTGAGCAAAAAAAGAGTGAGCCAGCCACTCAAAGCCAAGAGCCTACTAGCGAGGCCAGCTCAGCCCTTGATACGATCAAGCAAAACGGTGTCATTCGCATAGGTGTGTTTTCTGACAAGCCTCCTTTTGGCTACATAGATGCAAGTGGGGTAAATCAAGGCTATGACATAGTCTTTGCTAAACGTATAGCAGCTGAGCTTCTAGGCGATGAAAACAAGGTGCAGTTTGTCTCTGTAGAGGCTGCAAACCGAGTGGAGTTTTTGAAATCTGACAAGGTAGATGTTATTTTAGCAAATTTCACTCAAACTCCTGAAAGGGCTCAGCAGGTGGATTTTGCTCTTCCCTATATGAAGGTTTCTTTGGGCATTGTCGTGCCTGAGGGCTCTGAAATTACGAGCGTTGAGGACTTAAAGGACAAGAAGCTTATAGTAAATAAAGGCACCACAGCAGATGCATTTTTTACCAAAAATCACCCTGAGATCGAGCTTATTAGATTTGATCAAAACACAGAGACCTTCAATGCCTTCAAGGATGGGCGAGGTGATGCCCTAGCACACGATAATACCTTGCTTTTTGCTTGGGCTAAGGAAAATGAGGGCTTTAAGGTGGTTGTGCGTGAGCTTGGTAGCAAGGATGTCATAGCCCCAGCCGTTCAAAAGGGAAATGATGAGTTAAGAGCTTTTATAGATGAGTTAATAGTTAAGCTTGCATCTGAGAGTTTCTTTCACAAGGCTTATGAGACCACTCTTAAAGCTGCCTTTACAGATGATATAAATGCCGATGATGTCGTTATCGAGGGTGGAAAGTATTAGAAAATCAAGATCCTTTTGGGATCTTGATTTGTATGAAGAGTCAAATGTCACCGTTTAAGTTTCGGTGCTAAATTTAGGCGATTGATACTTTTAGCTAGAATGACCTAGGATTTTTCCTAAGCCATTTCAACAAAATTTTATACAAATTTTCGTTTTTAACCTTGACATTAGATCTAAATTCAGTTTCCTTCAAATGAAGGTAGAAAAATTCCTTTGCCGTGAAACTGACTTAATCTAGCCTTTGTAAGGTCCTCAGAAATTCACAATTTTGTTGATATGATTTCGTCCGTTTGCAAACTCATTTTTAGAGTGTTTTACCCTGTAACTTTGCTCCTTCTACTGCGCAGTTGCAAGACGAAACGAAGTAAAAAATCCACCAAACCATCATAGAATTTTAGTCCATCGCTGTAAATTTCACTTTCTTTAAGCTATGCAAAGTACTTTATGATAGGCAGCAACTCTTTGGCAGAGTAAGTGCTTGAGTGTATAAACTCGTGCGATTTCGCTTTAACATTCCTTCTCGCAGAGGGACAAGAGGCTTAACGAAGTAAAAACATAGGTGTCTTGCGACCAGCCCCACGCCCACGCTTTCCACGCACACCACCGAAATAACTCTCATCAACTTCAACCACTCATTTTCTAAAGAAACTTCGTTTTGCTGATTTTTTCGCACTCTTTAAGGGTTAAAAGCTTGTTGCATAATTGCATTCACGCAAGGGCGAGAAACCTTGCACAAAACGGCGATTTTGCTTACGCAAATGTTAGCACAAAAGCATTCTAAAATTGATTAAATTTTCGCTTTTAAATGTAGGGCAAAAATATATACTTATTTAACATCGATTTTACCAAGCTTTGGGCCGTAATTATATCAGCTAAAAGTATCAATCGCCTAAATTTAACTAAAAAGAAAATGTGTAGCGAAGTCCTATAGCATAAGGCTGTTTTAGCTTTATTGTTGCTACATCAGGTGCTACTCCTAAATCCTTTGTTTGCTCCATTAAGCCTATCCTACCAAAAAGTTCTATGCCATGAGCTGAGGCTATGCTAGCTCGTAAGCCAAGATTAATCCCTGCATCAAAGCCGTTTGTGCTTTTTTCTGTATCCTCTGGGTCATTTGGATCTGCTTTTGAGCTGTGGTTTGCATAGCCAAGATATATGCCAGCAAAAACACCAAGATCAGCAGTAGGGCTTGAAGCAAAATTATATATGCTGTCAAAATTTGCATAGATATTGGAGCTATTTATTTTGGAAGTATCCTTTGTATAGGGTGCATAATCATAACTAGCCTAGCCCCAAAGTTTTCTCCAAAAAACTGCTCCAGCTACAACTCCGTATCTACCTCCGTTTAGGCTATCACTTGCAGATACTTCGCCACTACTTGCTTTTAGATCAAGGCTACCATAACCCACATTCACGCCAACAAAAACGCCACTTACCTCAGCCACCGCACTAGTAGCAACTAAACCAGCCAAAACTAGGCTTAACGCAATTTTTCTCATAAAGAGTCCTTTAAAGTGAATTTCTTAGCAAAAAAACTAAGATACAAGATTCTACCCCCCCCCAATGAAGAGTAAATGAGGCTTAAAAATTTGAGTTTTTTGTGAATTTTATAAATTTAGGCATTTGAAATTTTGTATTTTTGTTAAATTTGAGCTTTTTATAAAAGATCTTTGATCTTTTTTAGATGCTTAGTTGGTTTAGGTTTTTATGCAAAGAGTTTTAGTCTTGAGTCCTTGATCTTTTTAATCTGCTTGGTTTAGGGAGTGAAGGTGGGAGGCAAAAAGATCCAAGCTAGGGATATTTTTGTTTTGATTCATGCTTTGTAATCTTATTTTATCGCTTTTTATTTTGAAATGATGAGCTTGTGAAATTTTGATAATTTTAAAAGGCTCAAGATACTTTAATAGGATTTTCTCTTATCAATTTCAGAAAATTTTGATAAAGATTTTGTCCTAAATTCTTCGTATTATATCTAAATTCTGTTTC
>NZ_QHLI01000010.1 GCF_006864425.1 Campylobacter troglodytis
ATTAGCCAAATTTAAAGGCTAATAAAGAAAATTTTGTCCTTCACTTAAAAGAAACAAAATTAAGATGAAAAATTTAGGACAAAATTCTCATCAAAATTTATTAAAATTGATAAGAGAAAATCTTATTAAAGTATCTTAAACACAGTGAAATTGTGATTTGTTACTTCTTTAATGTTTACAACTATAAACAAAAGTTTGCAAAATATTGTGAATATTTTTGTTTCACACTCTTGCAACTGCAAACAGAAATTTGCAAATTCTAGACTTGCTAAATTTAAAGGCTAAAAAATTTGGCGATTGATACTTTTAACTAAAATGACCTAGGATTTTTCCTAAGCCATTTTAACAAAATTTTATACAAAATTTTCATTCTTAACCTTGACATTAGATTAAAATTCACTCTCCTTCAAATGAAGGTAGAAAATTCCCTTGCTGTGCAACTGACTTAATCTAGCCTTTGCATAGCCCCAGAAATTCACAATTTCGTTTATATGATGTCGTCCATTTGCAAACTCGAATTTGGCGTGTTTTACTCTGTAATGTGCCTTTGCTCCTTCTTGCAAAGTTGCAAGACCAAACGAAGCAAAAAATCCACCAAGCCATCATAAGCTTTGAAGCTATCAATATAAATTTCACACTCGTTAAGCTCTGCAAAGTCCTAGGCAATAGCTCTTTGGCAGAGCAATGTTTTACCACTTGCGTATAAACGTTAGCCTAGCGTTTTAGCATCCCTTCTCGCAAAGGGACGAGTGCGTAGCACGAAGTAAAAACACAGGCGTTTTCTTGCCAGCTCCACGCCCACGCTTGCCACGAACACGCTTTGCACCGAAATAACTTTCATCAACTTCTATTTCACCACTGAGATTTTTTCACACTCTTTGGCTATTAAAATGCGAATTTCTCGTAAAATTCTATTCACACAAGCACGAGTTATTTTGCAAATTTCAGCGATTTTTTTCGCCTCTAAATCAATTCCCCAAAAGTTGCAAGAGGCTTAATGAAGCAAAAAATACTTCAAAATTTCTTAAATTTCTTTTGAGACAATTCGGAAGCGAATCATATACTTGTTTTTCATTTTGCTCTTTATACTTTAACATTATATTGTATCAAATTAAAGTATCTTGAGCCTTTCACTGATATGGTTTTGTTTATTTGCAAACTTGTTTGCACTATGCTTTATCCTATAACGAGCCTTTGCTTCACAAAGACACAAGCCAAGCAAAATCTACCAAGGCACCGTAAGTTTTCCTATAAAATTAACATTTATTAAGCTTCATAAAGCCCCTTATAATAGGCAGTAATTCTTTGGCAAAATAATGTTTTAGCACTTGTGTGTAAACACAGCCGTTGCGTTTTAGCATACCTTCTTGCAAAATTACGAACCGCAGACGAGGCAAAACATACCTTAAAATTTCCCTTGGCGAAATTCACAAACAAAGCTTTTTTTATATGCTTAATCATAATTTAAAAGCCTTTCAAGTGGGCTTAAATGTAATTGGCCAACAAAATTTACCATTTTGTAATGATTAAATTTACAAGTTTTTAGTAAAATCCTCTTAACACACAGTTTAGATCAAGGCTTAGTTATGAAAAATTTAATCATAGTAGAATCCCCCGCAAAAGCCAAAACCATAGGCAATTTCTTAGGCAAAGATTACGAGGTCATAGCCTCAAAGGGACACATTAGAGATTTACCAAAATCAAGCTTTGGCATAAAAATAGATGATGAAAGCTTTGTGCCTGAATACCGCATTTCAAGCGATCACTCAGCCCTTGTAAAAGAGCTTAAAAGCAAGGCAAAATCCGCCGCGCAAGTGTTTTTAGCAACGGATGAGGATAGAGAAGGCGAAGCCATAGCTTATCACATAGCAAAGGCTATTGAAAAGGATGAAAACACCTTGCCTCGCATAGTCTTTCACGAGATTACTCAAAGTGCGATTGAAAATGCACTCAAAAACCCACGCAAACTTGATATGAACAGCGTAAATGCCCAACAAGCTCGCCGTTTGCTAGATCGCATCGTAGGCTACAAATTAAGCCCCCTTCTAGCACAAAAAATTCAAAAAGGGCTTAGCGCAGGGCGGGTGCAAAGTGCTGCGCTTAAAATCGTAGTCGATAGGGAGCGTGAAATAAAGGCTTTTGTGCCGCTTGAGTATTTTAGCGTGGATATGGTATTTAGCGAGGATTTAGCGGCTGAGCTTGTTGAATTTGAGAACAAAAAGATTGAAAAATTGACCCTTACTAATAAAGATAGGGCAAAGCTTATTTTAGAGGCGTGCCAAAAGGCTGAATTTAGCGTTGAAAACATAGAAAGCAAGGAACGCAAAATCGCCCCACAGCCTCCATTTATGACCTCTACCTTGCAACAAAGTGCAAGCAATGCCCTTGGCTTTAACCCAAAAAAGACTATGAGTATAGCTCAAAAGCTCTACGAGGGCGTTAAAACGCATCAAGGGGTTATGGGTGTGATTACTTATATGAGGACAGATAGCTTAAATTTGGCAAAAGAAGCGGTTTTAAATGCAAGAAAGCTCATAAAAGAAGGCTTTGGGGATAAATACTTGCCCACAAAGCCAAATGTCTATACCACAAAGTCAAAGGGTGCACAAGAAGCCCACGAAGCCATCCGCCCTACGAATTTAGCCTTTACGCCTGAGATTGCGGCAAAATTCCTTGAAAAAGATGAGTTAAAACTCTACACGCTCATTTACAACCGCTTTTTAGCTTGTCAAATGAGCCCAGCTTTGTCTCAAACTCAAAGCGTTTTTGTCAGAGGAGATAAGGCTTTGTTTAAGCTAAGTGGTCGCAAGATACTATTTGACGGATTTTACAAGGTTTATGGGGATATGGATAAGGATAAAATTTTGCCTGACTTAAAGATAGGGCAAGGGCTTAAAGTGCAAGATTTAGCTATGAGTTCGCATTTTACCGAGCCTCCATCTCGCTACTCAGAAGCAGGGCTTGTCAAAAGGCTTGAAAGCCTAGGCATAGGGCGTCCTAGCACCTACGCACCCACCATTTCCATACTCACAAGCCGCGATTATGTCAAAATCGAAAAAAAGCAGCTTATCCCCACAGAAGTAGCATTTAGCGTGGTTGAGGTGCTTGAAAAGCATTTTAGCGACATAGTGGATGCTGAATTTACCTCTCGTTTGGAGGAAAAGCTAGACGAGGTAGCCGAGCAAAAAGCCAACTGGCAGGTGCTTTTAAAGGACTTTTACTTCCCCTTTATGCGTAAGATTGATGAGGGCAAGAAAAACATAAGCTCCTTAAAACAAAGCATACCCACAGGGGAAAACTGCCCTGAGTGTGGCAAGGAACTAGTAAAACGCAAAAGCAGATATGGCGAATTTGTAGGGTGTAGCGGCTATCCAAAATGCAAATACATAAAACGCGAAGCACCTTCAAGCAACGATGAAACAAGCGGTGAAGCAAGCGAAGAACACGGAGTTTGTGAAAAATGTGGCAAAAAAATGGTGCAAAAATTTGGACGAAACGGCGCATTTTTAGCGTGCAGCGGGTATCCTGAGTGCAAAAACGCAAAGCCTTTGGGGGCTAAAAAAGAAAGGGTGATTTTAGAAGATGTCAAATGCCCTGAGTGTGGAGGGGATATAATACAGAGGCTTTCAAGACGTGGGAAATTCTATGGCTGCGGAAATTACCCAAAATGTAAATTCGTAAGCAATTATAAATTAGTAGGCGAAAACTGCGAGGAATGCGGCTCATATTTGGTGCTTAAAGAGCTTAAAAAGGGGATATTTTTAGAATGCGTAAGGTGTAAGAAGCAAGTTGAGGCTTATAAAGCTTAAATTCAAGGCATATTTGCTTGTTTGAATTTAAGCTTAATCTAATCTTATCTTTTCTTAACATTTTTAGTAATGGCTCAATTAAACTTAAATCAAATGGTTTTTAAGTAAGCGTCTATGAAAAACAAAAATCGTTCCTGAATTGTCTCAAAATAAATTTAAGGAAATTTTGAAGTATTTTTTACTTCGCCTTGCGGCTCGTAACTGCTAGCCAAAGGAGCTAAAAGAGTAAGGGGCAAGCGTGGACATGAGGCTGGCAAGAAAATGTCTGTGTTTTTACTTCGTGCTACATGTCTTATAACTGCTAACAGAAGTTTGCAAAGTTTTAACTTGCAAAATTTCGTGGGAGAAAAAAAGAAAATTTTATCTCTTAAAAGAAACAGAATTAAGACGAAAGATTTAGGACAAAAGTCTCATCAAAATGTATTAAAGTTGATAAGATAAAATCCTATTAAGTTTAATTGAGCCATATTTTAAGCTGAATTTAGCTTAAAAGCTTTAATAACTTTGGCTAAAAATGCTTTAATGGAATTTGCTTTTATCAATTTTAGTGAATTTTTCTTAGAATTTGATCTTAAAATGTTTGCACTGTATTGAATTTATAAGCTTATCTAAGCTTTGTTTAATTTTACACCCTTTAAGGCAAAAGATTTTGTTGATATTTGAAGCCTTATTTTTTGTTTGATTTAGTTGAATTTTTAGTATTAGCCTCGTTTTTTGATGAAGATCTTGTGTCCAGTTTTTGTTTGCAATTAATATTTTGCTATTTACAGCACATTAAAGATATAAGATAGATTAAAGAACTGTTTTGATAGGATGATTGATGATTTTTCGCACATATTTTGATAATGAGGAATTCACACAAGAGGACTTTAATGCAAAATACTCAGAGCAAATTTTCACCCAAAAAGGAATGCTAAAAATTTATTGGAGCAATGAGATTAAGCATAGCAAAATGCTTCATCTCTTTTTTGTGCCAGATAAAGACACTATGCTTAGCTTGGAGGGTGAATGGGTGTATGCTATGGTTAAAGATGATGAGCTTTATGAGGCTGATGATGAACTAGACTTAGAGATAAAAGAGAGCTTTAATCATATTGATTGGCTGTATTTATTTGGCAAGGAGCTTGAAATTCAAGCAGATGATGAGGAAGATGAGCCTAAGATCGAGCTTCCTTATGATATAAATTATGCAATTTTATTTGAGCTTGGAGAAAAATATAAAAGCTTTTTTGATAGGCATTTAGGTAGCATTGTAGTGCCTGTTGAGCTTAGCTTTACTAAGTTACAATGTAGCAAATTTTTTAATCCTAGCGGAAAAGAATTTGCCCTAGAATATGATCTTCCTTTATATTTCCCCTTTGCAAGCATTTTAAAGATCAAAGAAATATCACAAAGCAATATAGGCACACTAGCTTATGAGGATGCCTTAAAGGATCTATCTAAGCCTATACTTGACTTTCTTTATGTAGAAAGTTTTAGCTCAAATTTAGACGCTCAAATCCTAGCCCTTTATTTGCAAGGCGAGGATGAGTTTAGCGATCTTGATGATGAGGACATTAAAGCTCAGTATGAAAGAATGCTACAAACACAACAAAACAATGTTTTTGTTTCTTTAAGAAGCTCGCCACAACTTAAAGCTGATAATGAAATAGTTAAATTAGCCATACAAAATTACAATATAGTAGGTTTTTCTTTTGATCAAAGCAGTGAAAGCTCAGTTATAAGGGCTGCTGAAAAGTTGCAATTACAAAGAAGCTTTCAAAGCAAGTATTATGAAAAATATAAGGCTAGCTTAGGCAAGGTGGTATTTTTAAATAATTCGCTCTTTGATTATAAGATCTTGGTCTTAGACATATTAAATGATGAGTGGTGCAAGGTGGATCTTTTAAGAGGCAATGCCTGTGAGGAAGATGAGTGTGAAAAAGCTAATAAAACTTACAATAAAACATACATGCAAGATCCAGAAAAACTAAGGCTATATCAAGGCTATATGCTTTGTAAGGATCTAAGCAGAGGCTTAGACTTTAAGCTAGATTAATTTAGCATAATATGCTTGAATTTAAGGCTTAAATTTCAATATAAGTGAAAGATTTTTAAATTAAAATCTACGAAAACAAAGAGCATTTTAAAATTTCACAGCTAAATTTAAAGATCTTTAAGAAAAGCTCACTAAATCACACACCCACTTTACCCTTTAAAATATCTCCAAAAGCTCTTAAAACACAAAGCCCTTAAACAAAGCCAAAACAAGCCCTTCATCTTTCTTTTTCAAACAAAGTTTTTTCAAATAAATTCAAGCCCTCATCAAAGACCTCGCTTTGAATTCCCAAAAATGCCAAAACACTATGAAAGATATGAAAATGGCTTAGTTCTTTTAAATTTTTAACTGAGTCTGGCTTAGAACTCCACACAAGAAAGGGTATCTCATACTGCTCTTTTGGGGCAAATGCCATAGGAATGCCGTGCATATAAAGCCCATTTTCACCTAGGCTTTCTCCGTGATCGCTTGCATAAATCATAGCTCTATCATAGTCTTTAAGCCCTGCTAACTGCTCGATAATGGAGTTTAGCAAAAAATCCGTATAAAGCACGGTATTATCATAGGCATTTATAAGCTCGCCTTGCAAGCAACCCTTTGGCTCAACGCTCTTGCAAACTGGGCTAAACTTTTCAAATTCAACCGGATATTTTTTATAATAACTTGGTCCGTGGCTAGTGCTAGTATGCAAAACTACAAGCACCTTGGATGAATTTGCATCCCTTATCTCCTCGCCTAAGTTTGCTATCAAGGCACTCTCATAGCCATCATCAAATTTGGCATATCTTTTTGAAAGCTCGTTATACTCTGCTATATTTGCAAAATGAAGAGGCGGCGCACCCCAATTAGATGATCGCCAAAACACACTTACCCCTGTGCGAAAGAGATAATTTGGCAGTATCTCATAAAGCGTGGTGCTATCCTTGTGTGAGAGCATATTTTTCACAGAAGCACTTGTGTAGGTGGTGCTTGATTTAGCATAAAAATGCCTTAAATTTGATAATTTTGATAAAAGCGGATTTGTGTCCCTTTCATAACCATAAAGTGAGAAGTTTTTCAAACGAGCTGATTCACCAATTACTAGCACCACTACGGCTTTTTTATCATCTATGATTTGTGCCTTTGGCAGCAAAATCTCTTTTTTGTTTTTAGCAAATTCGCCTTGAAAAAAGCGGGCTGAATTTATGGTGTAAGAATAAGGCATAATCAAGGCCCCAAGCTGTTTTGAGTGCTTGTCAAACCAAAGTAAGTTCTTGTAATTTATCCCTGCAAGAAAAAGAAGTGTTAAAAGCGTAAAGCCACTAAATTTAGCGATAGTTTTACGAGTAGGATTTTCTAGCTTTAAATTTAGCACAAAATATGCTGGCACAAGCCCTAAAACAAGCACCCACAAAGCCATTTTTAAGGATAAAAAAGAGCTAGCCTCTGAAACATTTGTATTAAAAAGATTTCCCATCATAGTCTTATCTAAAAATACCCCATAGCTTGATACAAAATACACAGCCAAAGAATTTGCGACAAAAAATAGCACAAAATAAATTTTTGTGAGCTTAAAAGAAATTAGAGCTAATAAAAGGGGCAAAAGTGCGGTTAATGCGAACAAAAAGAGCAAAAGCGAAACGAAAAGCAAAGCCGTGCTAAATGAATTTAAGGAAAGATTTGAGCGGATAAATTCAATCAAAGGAAAATGAAAAAACACAAGCCAAAACAAGGATATAAGAAAGATAAAAATTATGGGCTTGTTTGAATTTATAGCCTTAAAAAATTCACGCAAAAATACAAAAAGATAAATTAGGGCAAAAAGAAGGGCGAGATAAAAGATAAAAAGATGATCTTTGCCAAGCTTTTGAAGTAAGCTTGTCAGTGCTATGGCACAAAAAAAGGCAAAAAAAAGCAAGCCAAAGGATGAGCTTAGCCAAGAAAAGATTTTAGTTTTGCTTGTTATAAAAATGCCAAAAAGCCCACACATAGTCCCAAGCAAGGCACCAGCTAAAACATCAAGCGGATAATGCGCCCCCACGCCCACACGAGAAAGCCCCACAAGCAAGGCAAGCAAGATAAGTCCTATGGCAAGGGGCAAACGAGCCTTTTTAAGGCTTGGCACAAGGGCAAAAAAGACAACGCAAAGTATTGTAAATACAGCTGCACTATGCCCTGAGGGAAGGCTGTTTGAGCCTTTTAGTGTCTCGCCTATTATGTTAAAGGCATCCTCTCCAAAAGCCCTTGCAGGTCTTGGCATAGCATAGAATTTTTTAAGAAAATGAGTAAGCACAAAGGCTAGTAAAGAACTTGCAAGCACTGCTTCCCAAAGTTTAGGAGCAAGTAGCACAAAAATTAGCAAAAAGCACAGTAAAACAGAGGCATCGCCTAGCTGGGTGAGATTGTGTGCGAGGGAGGGGACATTTGCCCAAAGTGAATTTAGGGCTAAAAAAAGCCCTTTGTTTATTTGCGGATATGTGGCTATGTCTGTGAATTTAAAAGCCTCTAAAATGCCTAAAAGTAGGGCAAAAACGCCCACACCCACAGCCAAATGCCATAGTTTGATTTTGCTAAAATTATCTTTTACTTCTTCGTTAAGCAAAAAACTACCTTAGGCTTAAATTTATAGCACTAATTAGCCCATATATAGAAGCATTGATAATGTCTGTGTCTATGCCAACCCCAAAGAGCTTTTTGTCCTTGCTTTTAATTTGCACATAAGAAATGGCTTGAGAGCTTGAACCTTCCCTCAAGGAATGCTCACTGTAATCAACTATGTCAAATTCAAGCTTCAAATTCTCGCGCAAGGCATTTGCCACAGCATCCAAGCGTCCATTTCCACTGCCCTTAATCAGCCTTTCTTCTTGCTTAAAAACAGATCTTATCTCAACTGAGATCTTATCCTTCTTTTTAAATTCAAAATGAGGCACACTCAAAGGCTCAGTAAGATTTACAAATTCCTTGTGAAAGATCTCTAAGATCTCCTCAGGGCTTAATTCTTTATGCTTTTTATCAGAAAGATCCTTGATAAAATAAGAAAAATCCTCCCTAAAGCCCACAGGAAGATCAATTCCATGCCCATGAAGCACATAGGCTATGCCTCCCTTGCCACTTTGTGAATTTATGCGAATCACATCGCTTTCATAAACCCTGCCAACATCCTTGGGATCTATTGGCAAATAAGGCACAGACCAGGTTTTAAGCTGATTTTTCTCGTGAAAGTCCATACCCTTTGCGATAGCATCTTGATGAGATCCTGAAAAGGCTGCAAAAACAAGCTTACCAGAATAAGGCTGCCTATCATAAACCTTCATCTTGCTAACCCTCTCATAAAGCTCACAAATGCGTGGAATGTCGCTAAAATCAAGCTTGGGATCAACTCCGTGAGTGTATAAATTCATAGCAAGGGTTATAAGATCGACATTTCCTGTCCTCTCTCCATTTCCAAACAGTGTCCCCTCAACACGATCAGCTCCTGCTAAAACCCCAAGCTCAGTAGCAGCCACAGCACAGCCTCTATCATTGTGAGCGTGTAAGGATACAAGCACCTTGTCTCTTTCGTTTAAATTCTTTGACATATACTCAACAGCACTTGCATAAATATGAGGCAAACTTAACTCCACTGTGGCAGGTAGGTTGATAATAAGCTTTTTATCTAGGCTTGGCTTGAAGATATCAATTACTTCATTGCAAACCTCCAAGGCGTATTCTAATTCTGTTCCTGTGAAGCTCTCAGGTGAGTACTCAAAGCGAAAATTGCCCTCTATTTGCCCTGCTAGCTCCTTACAAAGTCTAGCACCGTTTGCTGCAATGGCTTTGATTTCTTCTTTACTTTTTTTAAAGACCTGTTCTCTTTGAGCCACTGAGGTGGAGTTATAAAAATGAACTATGGCATTAGGACAGCCTCTTAGGGATTCAAAGGTTTTTTTGATTATATGATCTCTTGCCTGGGTTAGAACTTGTATGCTAACGTCCTCAGGGATTAAATTTTGAGTGATTAAGGTGCGAACAAATTCATACTCAGTAGCACTTGCTGCTGGAAAGCCAACCTCAATCTCCTTAAAACCAAGCTCAACTAAAAGCTTGAAAAAATCTATCTTTTCATCTAGGCTCATAGGTATGATAAGGGCTTGATTACCATCTCTTAGATCCACACTGCACCACAAGGGAGCCTTGGTTATAGCCTCTTTTTCACTCCATGCTCTACAAGGGTTTGGGGGGGTGAAATAATTTTTTTTGTATCTTGTATGACTCATCTTTAACTCCATTTTAAGCTGAATTTTAAGTTAATTTTAGCACAAATTTAGCCTAAATGCTTAACCTTGTCTAAATAAAAGAGCTAAATCTTAAATTTAAGCCTTTTAAAAAGAGTGTGCTTTTTGAATTTAGTTCTTTGGCAACAAGCATTGCTTTGTCATTTTTAGGCTTTTGAAGAAAGTAAAAAATTCACATTTTTGTTTGAGTGTTTATATTTTTAACTTATGATATTTTTGCGAGAAAATGCCTTGCTTCTTTTATGATGAGAGCCTTTGTCTAAGTTAAATGCTTTTTAAAAAAGCCTTGAATAAATTTAAAGCAAGGTTCTAGCCTTGCTTGAAACTGAATTTAGATATAATAGCCTTTTGCTTGATTAAAAAGCAAGGTTTTAAAGGGCTTTAAGAATTTTAAAATTAAAGTACTTCGAAGTTATTTTCGCAAAAAAGCTCTAAAAAGGCTTAAATTTTAAAAACAAGATCTGTGAATTTAAAAGTTTTTAAAGCCTAAATTTAAAGGCTTTTTTCAAAACAGCATTGATCTTTGTTTTGATGTGCGTTAAGTGGCTCAAAAAAGATCTGCTTTGCTTCAAGCTACTTGCTAAAAATGACAATTTTAGCTACTAAATTAATTTGAAAAAAGAGCCATTTGTAAAAAAGTTTGTTTCAAAGGAAGACTGTGCTTGCTGATAAAAAATTATTCTACCTAGCCTGTGTTTTAATCACCATAAGCATAGTATTTTCCTACTCTTTGAGTGCCTTTACTGTGCTTTATTTTTCTTATAGCGAATTTCATTTTTTCATCCGCCAACTTTGCTTTGGCTTTAGTGGCATACTCATAATGTTTTTTTTATCAAGGCTTAATCCTGATGGCAAGCTTTTTCACTCCTTTATGAGTTTCTTGCTTATAGCAAGCTTTATAGCCATTATAATCTTGCCCTTTTTACCCACAAATTTAGCCACAGCAAGTGGGGGTGCTAAACGTTGGATAAGACTTGGGGCGGTTTCTATTTCCCCTGTTGAATTTTTTAAGATAGGGCTTATTTATTTTCTTGCTTGGTCTTATACTCGCAGAATTTATGAGGGCAAAAAGAGCATAAAGGGCGAGGTTTTAATCCTACTTCCTTATATAATACTATCTTTGATCATCATAGGCTACATTTATCTTACTCAAAATGATCTAGGACAAAGCGTAATTAGCATCTTTTTGGTCCTAGCCCTTGCCTTTTTTGCAGGAGCAAGCAAGAGGCTCTTTGCTGGGGGGCTGATCCTAGCTACTATGATAGGAATTTTGGTGATTTTTAGTAGCGAAAGGAGGATAGAAAGGATTACAAATTGGTGGGGAAACATTCAAGATGCCTTCTTGCCCCTCTTTCCTCAGTGGCTAGCAAATGCCTTGCAAGTTAGCAGTAAGGATGAGCCTTATCAAATTTCACACTCCCTTAATGCCATAGCACACGGGGGCTTTTTTGGCGAGGGCTTGGGGCTTGGGATCTTTAAGCTTGGCTTTTTAAGCGAGGTGCATACAGACTTTGTGCTCTCAGGCATAGCAGAGGAAATTGGACTTTTGGGACTTGGCTTGGTGTGTTTTTTGTATTTACTTTTAATTTTGCGTATATTTAAGATTGCAGGTCGTTGTGAGAACAAGGTGCATTTTATTTTTTGCTCAGGAGTAGCCTTGTTACTACTCTTTTCTTTCTTTATGAATGCCTTTGGTATCATCTCTTTAACTCCCTTAAAAGGCGTGGCTGTGCCTCTTTTAAGCTATGGAGGAAGCTCGATGTGGGCGGTTTGCATAGGGCTTGGCTATGTGCTAATGATTTCTAAAAAGGTTAGATTATGAGGATAGTAATTACAGGTGGTGGAACGGGAGGGCATTTAAGCATAGCACGGTCTTTGCTTGAGGCTGCGTTAGGTTTAAATTTAGACTGTATTTACATAGGATCTCAAAGCGGACAGGATAAAAAATGGTTTGAAAATGAGGACAAATTCAAAGAAAAATATTTTTTAGCAAGTAGCGGTGTAGTAAATAAAAAAGGGTTTGCAAAGATCAAGGCCCTCTTTGAGATCTTAAATTTAAGCCTTAAAGCAAGAAAGATCTTAAACGAAAAAGAAATTAAGGCTGTTTTTAGTGTGGGAGGCTACTCAGCTGCTGCTGCTAGCTTTGCTGCCATCTTAGCCGGTGTGCCTCTTTTCATACATGAGCAAAACTCAAAAAGTGGTAGCTTAAATTCACTCTTAAAGCCCTTTGCGAAAGGCTTTTACTCAGCCTTTGATGAAGATCCTATGCCCTATCCTGTGAATGAAACATTCTTTAAGAGTGCGAGATTAAGGACAGGGCTTAAAAGCATCATTTTTTTAGGTGGTTCTCAAGGGGCTAGTTTTATAAATGATTTGGCCCTTAAACTGGCTTTAAAGCTAGATAAAAAAGGCATTAAGATCATTCATCAATGTGGAGAAAAGGATCTTAAAAAATGTCAAGAATTCTACGAAAATTCACATATAAAAGCTGACTGTTTTGATTTTAGCAAACATTTGGCTGAAAAAATGAGCGAGGCGGATTTGGCTATTTCCAGAGCTGGGGCTAGTACGGTTTTTGAGCTGTGTGCAAATGCCTTGCCTGCCATTTTTATCCCCTATCCTTTTGCTGCTAAAAATCATCAGTTTTTTAATGCTAAGTTCTTGCTTGATAAAAACCTAGGTCAAATTTTTACTCAAAATGAGCTTGAAAGGGATCAAGATCAAAAAGAGCTTTTAAATGCTATCTTTTCTATGAATTTAGCCCAAATTTCAAAAGATCTTACAAATTTTACAAGCAAGGATGGAGCAAGGCTTTTGCTTGAAGATGCCTTGTTGAAAATTTAAGCTATTAATGTGAGCTATTAATGCTTGTAACTAAAATTACATAGGATTTTTCCCAAGCTATTTTAACAAAGCCTTAAGCTTTCTTTAAGCTTGATCAAAATTTAGCTTCTTTTAAGTGCGTAAATAGGGTCCCAATCAAACTTAAACTCTAATAAATAAGCTTTAAGTTATGATTTACAGAGTGAAAAACAAGCATATTAATCGTTTAATAATTTCAAAGGCTAAATTGTAATAGTTTCTTAAATATTTCTGTCTTGATCTTAAAGCCATAAAAATTGCAAAAATTTGTCATATTTCACACAATTTTTTAGCAAAGATGTTTATAAGCAACTTAGCACCTTAATGACACAAGAATGCAAAAATATTTCAAAAATGTGAAATGTAAATTGATGAGAATTATTTTTGCAATGCTAGGTTCGTAATTGCCTAGCAAAAGGTACAAATGCACAAAACCGTGTAAGCATTCTAAAAATGAGTTTGCCAAAATCACATAAATGTAACTGTGAATTTTTTTGCTTCGTGCTCTTGCAACTGCGTAGTAAAAGGGCTTTTACCAAACATAACTTAGCCAAATTCAAAGGAATCAAAAAAGAGCAATTTTATGCTTCATATAAAAGAAATAGCATTTATATACAAGATGAAAATTCAAGATCAAGCTTTGCATAAGATCTTCTAAAACTAATAGGGCAAAATCAGCTTAAGTTCTCTTAAATCTAAGATAAAAGTGTATTTAAGTGCTGAAATTTTGGTTTGTGAATTTTAAACAAAGTTGCTAAAATAATTTTACATTAAAAAGTCAAGGTGCATACAAAATACAAACAACGGATTACAGAACACTGACTTTTATTAAAATATGCAAAAGTAAAGTTTTGTTATCTATAATCTGCACGGACGAGCCTACTTTGTGAATTTAGCCCAAAATAAAAGCCAAAATTCACAACACGCATTAAAATTCACACTAAATTCAAGCCCAAAATTCAAAAATTCACAAAAAAGCCTTAAATTCACGCAAATGCGTTTTTTGATATGCTCTGCGATTTCTTTTGCTTTTTGCACCCCATAATGCTCGCACACAAAGACAAGTGCCATATCTATACTAGCTAGCAAAAGTGTAGATCTTGCCATATTTGCGGACATCCTTTTGCCACAATACGCACTCACTTTGACACCCATTCAAAAGCCCTTGTCGTTGCCTTCTTGCTATTTACAAACCGTGCATGCCAAAAGTGGCACATCCGTGCAAACGCAAAGCGTAAATTTTAACCTTTGTGCGAGATTTTTAGAAAATTTATCTATTTCATTTTCAAGCAAATCGTGCCAAAGCCGTGGGGCAAAAGTGGGATCTTATCTTTCACAAAGGCATTAAAATCGCTTGTTTGCACCCTACAAGCTTGTGTGCTTTCAACTAAAACCCTTTCCTACCTTGCGGAGTTTTCCACTTTAGACTCCCCCCTCCCTTGCGGAGGGGGGCAAGGGGGGTGGGTAGAATGAGCGGTTTTTTCTTTTTGTGAATTTTGCGTTTTTAGTTAAAGGGGGAAAATGTAACTGCCACTGCCATTCAAATGCAAATCCACGATTTTATCGCTAATAAATACATTGTTAATTTCTTGCAGTTTGCAACCCCTATCGCAAATTAAACCCACATTCTCGTGGCAATGCTTGATTGACCCACCCCCTAAATCCCCCTCCGCAAGGGAGGGGGACTTTTGGTTGTAATCCACACTCGCAAGGGAGGGGGACTTTGAGAGAGAATCCATTGAGTCCCCCTGCCGTGCGGAGGGTTTTGCTTAGGCTTTCACCTCGCAACTCGTTGGGTGGATAAATTCGCATTTTGTCTGAATTTATTGATCTTTGCTAAATCCTTGAATTTTTACAAGCTCTACAAAAGATTTAGCATTTTTGCCCTGTGTTTTTAACGCTCACACTAACTCAATTTTCGCGATTTGCTTTTCGATTTCAAGGCTTTTGTGTAGGGTTTTAATAATGCGTTCAAAGTGGGCGTAGTCGAGTTTTTCTTTATCGCTTGTTTTGGCTTTGCCAGTGGCTTTGTGGGATTTTAGGTATTTGTCTAAAACTTGATAGCCTCCGATTTTATACTCCCACACAGCCCTTTCAACGCCCTTAAAATGCAAGCTTTCATTGACAAAAATTTCTTTTGAGTCCGCATTATAGGCGATTTTTGAGATGATTTTATCATCGCCGTTGTCAATCGCCACGCCCACGTCATTTAAGCTTTCATCGTTTAAGTCAGCTTTCATTAAATGCAAAGTTATAAGCTCGCCTCCTAGCTTGCTTAAAGCCAAAAAGCTCTCTTTGCTTGCTACAAAGGGGATTTTTGGGTAATCAATCTTTAAAAAATCCAAAAATTTCTCTCTGTAAGTTTTATGATAAAGCACGGCGTAGATATAGCCTAAAATCGCCTCTGGACATAAGGTAAATTCAGCTTTGTGCGATAAATCGGGGAGTTTGCCACTCGCTTCGTCAATAGACTCTTCTGTCTTATTTCCTCGCTCGTGGCTACACAACCCCGATTTCTCATCACAAATCTTAGAATTTACAAATAGCATAGGATTAGCGTTAAAATCTGCCTCACTCCATTTATATTTGGAATCTATGAATTCACGGAATTTGGGGGTGAAATTTTCTACAAATGAAGCCTTCTCATCTTGCGAAGTGGCATTATCCAAAGATAAAGCCCCCTTGCCTTGCGAAGTAGGGTTTGCCAAAGATAAAGCCCCCTTGCCTTGCGAAGTAGGGTTTGCCAAAGATAAAGCCCCCTTGCCTTGCGAAGTAGGGTTTGCCAAAGATAAAGCCCCCTCCCTTGCGGAGGGGGTTTGGGGGTGGGTGAATTTTGCGTTAGCAAAATTTTTATCTTGCGAAGTAAATTCTGCCTTAGCAAAATTATCATTTAAAGCATTTTGAATTACATTTAAAACGCCCTCTAAATTTTCCAAAATTTCATTATTCCAAAAGCGTAAAATTCTAAAATTTTGACTTTCTAAATAGAAATCCCTTTGAATGTCGGAGTGATTTATGGAATCTTTACCCACCCCCCAAACCCCCCTCCGCAAGGGAGGGGGGGTTTAATGTGTCGCCCTCTTGCAAGGGAGGGCTTTTTGTATCCACGCTTTGCAAATTGTGGGGGCTTTTTCGCTCGTCATTTATGGCGTGTTGCGAGCCATCGCACTCGATAATCAGCCGTTTTTCAAGGCAAACAAAGTCAGCGATGTATTTTGAGTCGATTACAAATTGCCGTCTAAATGAAAAGCCTAGCTTTTTGTTTCTCAATTCTTGCCAAAGTTTGTTTTCGGCGTCTGTGGGGTTTTTTCGCATCTTGCGGCTAAATTCTTTCATATATGGGGCAAGTGGGCGGTGGCTTGGGGCAGATAAAGTTTCATTGTTTGTAGGATTTGCCAAAGGTAAAGCCCCCTCATCTTGCGAAGTGGCATTATCCAAAGATAAAGCCCCTTGCTGTGCGGAATCGCTTAAATAAGCCCCCTCCCTTGCAAAAGTTGAGTTTGCCCCATTTAAAGCTCCCTCCCTTGCGGAGGGGGTTTGGGGGTGGGTATTTATGGCGTTATTTGAATTTTCCACGCCTTTATCTTGTGAAATTTGTGAATTTTCTTTTGAATTTATCTTTAAATTCAAGGTATTTGTTGAATTTTTTTGTGTTTTTGGGGTTTCATTGTTTGTTTGGGTTTTTTCACCCACCCCCCAAACCCCCCTCCGCAAGGGAGGGGGGCTTTTTGTATCCACATTTGCAAGGGATGTATCCAAATAAGCCCCTCCCCTTGCGGGAGGGGTTTGGGGAGGGGTATTTGTCGCAAGGGAGGGGGACTTGTCTGTGGTTTTTGCCACGCTTGCTTTGCTCGCTCGCAATGACGACAAGGATTCCCCCTGCCGTGCGGAGTTTGCCACCTCAGACTCCCCCCTCCCTTGCGGAGGGGGGCAAGGGGGGTGGGTAGAATGAGCGGTTTTTTCTTTTTGTGAATTTTGCGTTTTTAGGTAAAGGGGGAAAATATAACTGCCACTGCCATTCAAATGAAAATCAATGATTTTATCGCTAATAAATACATTGTTAATTTCTTGCAGTTTGCAACCTCTATCGCAAATTAAACCCACATTCTCGCAGCCCAAAAAATGTTGCATTGTATCCTTTACACAACGCCAAACCAACTTGTCCTCGTAAAAAATGTATTTGAAATCAAAGGGGCGATAAGCGATTTTTTTAATGTATTTTGTTAAATCCTTTTCGTTTTGTAAATTTTGCCAACCCTTTAAAATATCCCAACCTTGCTTTGTTTTGACATTGAATTTAGTGTGAAGTTCCTTTGTGCTTGGCGGAGAATTTTTAAAATCCGTGAATTTTTGCAACAATTTTTCTTTGTCATTTTCTATCACAAATTCATCGTGTGCGGTTGTAATGCCCACGCCCGAAACCTCAAAAATATCCTTCACACTCCAAAATGCCTCATAAAGCTCACGCAGTTCGTCATTTTGCGGGATAAAAAGATAAAAGGGTGCTTTGGGTTTTAGCTCTTTAAATTCAACTGAATTCAAGTCGTTTTCTTTTAAAAACTTGTATTTATCCTTGCGTTTGCCGTATAAATCGTAGTGATAAAGCTTGCATTCAGGGACATTTGAGTAGGATTTCCAAAAAATCATAGGCGGTTTGGTTTCGTTGATTTGTGCGGGTGTGGGCTTGTTTTTGGCATTTGTTTTCACAAAGATATTTATGCTAACGCCTTGCATAATGTCAAAGACATTTTCATCCTTGCTACCATCGGGGGCAAGCTCTTTTTTGCGGGTGTTGCCGTGCAAATCTAAGATGTAGATTTTGTCAAAATTGTTGAGTAAATGCCATCTCATACCGCGAAAGGTAGGGTTATCCAAAAAGGCGTTGTTTGTGATGATGGCGATGATGCCTTTTTCTTGCCTTTCGATTTTGCTTTCGGCAAAGCGGATGAATTTGACATAGTCATCTTGTAGCATTTTGGGATTTTTTTCGTCTAGGTAAATGGGGATGATTTCTTTTGGGTTTTGTTCCTTTGGCTTTGTGCCGCAGTAGTAATAATGTGCTTGAATTTTGCTTAAACGCTTTTCGTCCTTGTCCTTTGGCTTGTAGATATAATCGAATTTGTTTTGGCTTGTGGCGTTGTAGGGAGGATTGCCTGTGATGATTAGGATTTTGAAATTTTGCTTTGTTTCCTTAACGCCTTTTGACTCTTGTTTTGAGCCAAAGAGGGTTGCTACCTCGCTTACCTTGTCTTCTAAGGTGTTTGTAAGAAAGATATTTAGGCGCTCATCATCTTTTAGGGCATAATCAAAGCTGTTTTTAAGGGCTATGCTTAAATTTAAATGAGCGATGGCATAGGGTGCGATGAGTAGCTCAAAGGCTCTAAAATTAGAAATGAGCCTGCGTAAATCATCATAATAGCTTGCAGGCTTATCTTTAAGGGCTTTGTTTGACTCAAAGGCTTGATAAAAGGCTTCTAGCAAAAATGCCCCCGTGCCTGTGGCAAAGTCTAGGAGCTTAATCTCATCGTTTTTTGTAGCTGTTTGCAAACCTCTTTCAAAGCCTAAATCCTGCTTTAAGCACAAATTCACAGCCTTTATGATGAAAGAAACTATGGGTTCAGGCGTGTAGTAAATGCCCTTGTCCTTGCGTAAAATCTTGTTGTAATGGCTTATGAAATTTTCGTAAAAGTGTATGGCTGGGTTTGCGTGAATTTTTTCATCAAAAAGGTCTAAATCCTTGCTGTGCTTGCTGAATTCTAGCAATAAATCCGCTGTGCTGATGTGGTTCATAAGTGCTAGAATGTGGTCTAAAATCCATCTAAGCCCCTCAAAGCGGTTTAGGACTTTGAGCGTATCAGAAAAGCTGTTTAAAAGCTCAAAGGAATTTGGTATGAAGTCTGTAACATTGTTTAAAGTGATGGGGGTGTTGTAGCTTGAGGCTGAATTTGCGTGGCTTGAGCTTGAATTTGTTGCGTTTGAGGCTGAATTTATATGGCTTTGTGCGTGGCTTGAGGCTGAATTTGAGGCGGTGTCTTTGTGGAATTTAGCCAAAAATAGCGAATAAACAAGGGTTTGAGCGAAGTTGTCGGCAAAGTCATCAAAGGAAAGCTCATCGTAAAGCCCTTTGTGAAAGGTCTCGTAAAGGTCTTTAATGCGTTCGTTGTCTTTAAGCTCGATAAGCTCATCTCTAATGAATTTCGTAGGCACGACAAGGGCGGCGGCAAAGTCTTTTGCGGTGCTTATGGGCTTTGGCGTGCTTGAAAAGAAAAGGTTGAAAAAGTTTAAAAGCTCAACTTCTTTGGCGTTTAGGGCTTCTTGGCTGTCTTGGTGCTTGAGGGATTTTGGATTTGTAAGGGTTTTTAGGGTGTGTAATTTGCTGTCCGTGTTTTCATTTAGGGTGCAAAGGGCGAGCTTTTGAGGGGCTAGAATTTTGCCCTTTTCATCCTTTTTAACTCGCCAAAAATTCAAATAATCCGTTAAGATGAGGTTGTCTTGGAGCTTTAAATAGCGAGCGATTTGGGCGTTTTCGTCCTTGTTTGCCTCGTCTATTAAGGCTTGCAGATTTTCATTTACGCGTTTGTTTTCAATGTAGCCAAGTGTCAAGCTGCCCTCAAGCACGGTGAAATCAGGTCTGCCGAGTGATTTTTGTTTGCCTTTAAATTCAGCACTAGCCCCAGTGCTTGAGGCTTTGAAGTCAGCACTGCTTTGCTCGTGGATGATTTTGACATTTTTGTGCTTTTCGGCGAGGGCTTTAAGCAGATTTTCAAGCGGAGTGCGGTAGGTATGCTCATTATCGCTTTCTTTTATGTCTTTGATGGCTTGTAAATAGCTTGATAAAATTTGCATTCTTATCCTTTGATTTAGGTCTAATCAATTTATTGTCGCTTGTAACATTATAGGGATTTGTGATGAAAATTTACAAAATTTTCACAAAATTTTACCCAAAAATTTCTTTTAATTTACTCTCAAAATTTTCAATTTTTCAAGATCTTTTAGGGTAAGAGTGAGTTTGTAATTTGCTTGATTTTGCGGATTCATAGCCACTATTTGTTTAGGTTTTCCATCTACATTTAGATAAAATTTTCTTGTTTTGTGATTGTAAATTTTCTCTCCACTTACTATTTTAAAAAAGGCTGCTTTGGCACTTAAACCTACGCAAATAATGTATTTGCAGTTATAATTTGGATTTATACCATTAAATTGAAAGCTATCGTTTTTTAGTCCCTTGCGTGCAGTTTTAATTTCAATTTTCGTGCCGTCCTCAAGACAAATATCGAATTCATCGTGGATTACCTCGCCAAATTCTTGCATTTTTATGCCTAATTTTTCAAAGACAATTTTTACAAATTTTTCGCCAATTTGCCCTACTGCATTGCCCTCAAAGTCGTTGATTTTCTCAAAAATTCCATTTTCTTTAAATTTTGCTAATTCATTGTATTTTTCATCAATTAAATCTTTCAAAATCTCATTTAAATCATTTCAACCCCTTATCCTCCAAAAGCTGAAAAATATGGCTTTTGCCTATGTGATAGCAACCATTTGTCGCCTTTGTTGAGTAACGAAGCCAATCGGCATTTAAAAACAGCTCGTCAAGTTCTTTTTTGCGTGCTAAATCATTGTAAATAATGGCTATACCGCTTTTGTATTTGACTTTATCAAAGCTATCAACAACCGCATTTTCCTTAAAAAAAGTTGAGCTTAAATAAAAATTCGCCTTTTTGTCAAAAATCCATTCTTTCCCACATTCTCTATTTTTTGCAAGACTTACCGTAACTACCCTTAAAAGCTCTAAAAATGGCTCTTTGCCACTATTTTTATACCAACTAAATTCACGCTTTTGGCTTTTGTAATTTTTGCTATAAATTTGAAAGCAACAATGCACATCAGCGTCCTTGCCTTGAGGCGTATAAAAGCTATTTTTTGGCAAAATTTCCTCGTAGATTAAATGCAGATTTTGTGGCACTCGGTAGCGAATCGAACCCTTGCCAAGACTTTGAAAAAACATAGGCAAGATAAAGGCGACAAAATCGGCATTTTGTGCGTGTTTTATGAACTCTAACGCTAAAACGCCGCGATGCCCAAAAGGCGGATTTCCTATGACTACAAAGGGTTTTTGCGGTAATTCATAGGCTAAAAAATCACTTTGTGTAGTGTTAAATTCAGTAGGCTTGATGTCAATGCCGATTTTATTTTGTGGCAAAAGCCTAAAAAACGCTCCATTTCCAACGCTTGGTTCGATAAAAATAAATTTGCTTAAATCCTCTTTTTCACCCACGATTTCACAAAACTTCTCAAAAAGTCTTTTGGCGATTTAAGGCTTTGTAAAATACTCATCGAATTTGTTTTTGGCGTTGTCTTTCATAAAATTGCCGTTTGTGTAGCGAAAAGCCTTGTTCATTGCGATTTGCCTTTAAAATTTGAAAAATTATAAGGGATTTTGTTGAAAAATTAGTAAAAAATTAAGCCATTTTAAAAAAATGTGAATTTTTAAAACCTCCTCCCTTTCGTCCTTTCCAACACGACAAAATCTCAGATAATCCTTTGACTTTTTAAAACACTAAGTTATGAAGGCTTTAATGTTTGTAATTTTGCTAGTTTTAATGTTTAGCCTTCAAAATTTGTGGCTAAAAGGCAAATTCACTTTTAAATACTTTTGAAAATTTAAAAACACAGTCTCTTTTTAAGCTGGGATTTGCTCTTTGAAAAGCGAGGTTTTTACTCAAGGTCCAATTCAAGGCTTTGAATTTCACATAAGTTTTAAGCATAAGAATTCAAGGCAAAAATTCACACACAATCAGCTATCTTAAAAAGTGTATCTACGCATTCTTTTAGCCGCTTTGGTGTTAGCTGATTACTTGCATCGCACAAGGCCTCGCAAGGATTTATGTGTGTTTCAAAGAAAAAGCCATCTACGCCCACAGCAGCAGCTGCGCGTGCTAAAGGCTCGATAAACTCGCTTTTTCCCCCACTTTTTCCGCCTAGCATTCCTGGCATTTGAACGCTATGTGTGGCATCAAAGATTACAGGGGCAAACTCACGCATTATAAGCAAGCTTCTCATATCTACTACAAGATTTCCGTAGCCAAAGCTTGATCCTCTTTCAGCCACAAATACACCGCATTTCTTGGCTGCTTCGTAGCCCTCATTACTTTCTCCTCTTGTTTGTAAGATCTTTTTGATGCTGTATTTTATGTCTGCTGGGTTTAGAAACTGTCCTTTTTTTATGTTTATTTTTGATTTTGTCTTAGCTGCTGCTACGAGTAAATCAGTTTGGCGACACAAAAAGGCAGGGATTTGAAGCACATTAGCTACTCTTGAAACAGGCTCTGCTTGATTGCTTTCGTGTATGTCTGTTAGAATTTTCATCTTAAATTTTTCTTTTACTTGGGCTAAAATTTCAAGCCCCTTTTGAAGTCCTGGTCCTCTAAAACTTTCTATGCTTGTGCGGTTTGCCTTGTCAAAGCTTGATTTGAAATAAAAATCTATTTTTTCGTGTGAATTTAAATCACTCAAAGCCTCAGCTACATTAAATACTAAATCTTTGCTCTCAATGACGCAAGGTCCTGCTATGAGTATCATTTTTTTCATGTTTATCCTTTTTTATTAAAACTAAGCCACCAAAAACGACCCCTATTATACCCATAAATACCATAATGCTTGGCAAATCATCCCCTAAGATAATGCCAACAAGCAAAGAAAAAACCACATCTAAATAGCTAAGTCCTGCCACAATGCCAGCCTTTTTTGCCACCCCATAAGCCTTGGTGATGTGAATTTGATAAATGGCACCCAAAAGCCCCATTATGATGATAAAGGCCCAGGCCTTTAAATTTGGCATAACAAAGGGAGCTATGATGAAATCAAGCCACTGTGGTGCGTAAAATTCACCAACAATCATAGAACAAAAGGGCATTAATGCCCCTAAAAAGACAAAGGAAAAGGCTATTAGCTCGGTAGAATAATACTTTCTTAATCTTCTAGCACTAGTAATTGCTAGGGCTCCAAAAAAGCCACTTAACACTCCAAGGCTTGAATTTTTTAGATCAAAGCCTGTGTGATTGTCAGGATTTGCCCAAGGCTGAGAGATGAAAAGCACACCTACAAAGGCGATTAAAACCCCAAACCACCCACGAAAGCCTATGCTTTCTTTAAAAAGCACAAGGGCTATGAGGGTTATAAAGATGGGAGCTATCTTTTGAAAGGCAAAGGCTCCTCCAAGGGAGATATTTGATACATTGTAAAAAAACAAGTAAAGAGATAAGGTCCCAGCCAGTCCTCTAAATACAAGCAAAAAAAGATGTCCCCCTTCTTTGTGTACTCTAAGATGCCTAAATAGATAAAGTATGAAAAAAACGCCTACTATGTTGCGAAAAAACATGATCTCAATGCTTGGCAAACCCTCATCGCTTAAAATCTTAGCACAGCCTCCAACGAGGGCAAATTCTAAGCTTGCAATGATGACAAAATAAATGCTAAGATTGTGTTTTATGATGCGAAGCATAACTGAGCCTTTGGCTGAATTTTTACGCTATTTTAATGAGTTTTGCTTAAAAAAAGTTAAATTAGTTTCGTTTAAAATATTTTAATTTGTGCAAGAAGATCTTAAAATTTGTGTGCGAGAAAATTTTAAAATTTGCAAGGCAAAATGAAAAATAAATATATACTGTGTTTTCTAAATTCAAGGTCTAAGTTAGGAAGCTTTTTTTAATTTTTGCATTTTGCTTTTAATAGCGATTAAGTCAAAGAGCTTTTAAACTCTTTTTGACCTTACTTGCAAAAAACAGTGCCTAATAATAAAGCTAGCTTGTAAAAACACAGTGTAATCGTTTAAAACACTGCTACCTTGCCTTGACTGAATTTAGAGGCGAAAAAAATTTATTTTTGATTTGAAAAATCCTCTGGGTTTGGCAAATAATATTAAGATAAAAAATTCAAGGAAACATTTTTATTTAAATTTGGCTTTTTCAAAAAAGGTGTTGAGTTGCCGTTCTTAGCCTACGGACGAAAAATCCATAAATTCAAGGAATTTTTCTATAAATTCATTGATTCTTAAAACACGCAAAGAATGACAAAGATTTTGAGATATTTTTGCAAGGGTTAAGCTTGTAATCCTCTGATCTCTTTGCTTAATATGACAATCTTTGCGGATGAATTGGGCTTTATTTAGTAGTGAGATGTCGGTGGCCTTGTTATACCCACCCCATAAATCCATTTTTTGCAAAGAATGACAAAGATTTTATCTAAAAGCAAATTTGAAAAAGAAAATTTGTTAAACTTGATAAAAGCACTATGAAGGCTTTTATGTTTTATTTTTATCCAAAACCAAGATAATGCCTCCTCCTATAATGCCAAGTATGCCTAAAAACACCATAAAACTAGGGAAGGCATCTCCTAAAAAAAGCCCCAAGATCAGCGAAAAAACCACATCTAAATAGCTAACCCCTGCGACAATGCCCGCTTTTTTGGCTATGCCATAGCTTTTTGTAAGATGGATTTGATAAATGGCACCAAAAAAGCCCATAAGGGCTATGAAGCCTAAAGCCTTTAAATTTGGCATCTTAAACTCACAAAGCAAGAAATCAAGCTCTTTTGGAGCATAAAACTCACCCACAAGCATAGAACAAAGCGGAACGAGAGTTCCTATAAACATAAAGGAAAAGGCTATTTTTTCAGTGGTGTAGTAGTGGCGAAGCTCTCTTGCACTTAAAACAGAAACGGCTGAAAAAAAGCCACAAAGCACACCTAGGATGGAGTTTTTGAGATCAAATCCTGTGTGAAATTCCTCGCTTGCCCAGGGCTGGGCTATTAAAAGCACACCGCAAAAGCCTATAATAATGCCAAACCACCCACGAAGTGCTATCACTTCTTTGAAAACAAAGAAAGCCAAAAGGGTAGCAAAGATAGGAGCACTTTTGTGAAAGGCGTAAGCCCCGCCAAGGCTTATATGCTCGATATTATAAAAGAGCAAATAAACAGAAATGACCCCAGCTATAGCGCGAAAGATTAAAAGCCCCAAATGCCCTCCCTCTCGCTCTTTGAGGGTGGATTTTTTATAAAGATAAAAAAGATAAATAGCTGCTATGATATTTCTAAAAAAAACCACCTCAATGGCTGGTAAATCCTCGCTTAAAAGCTTTGCAAAGGCACCTACAAAAGAAAATTCAAGACAGGCTAGCACCATAAAATAAACGGCTAGATTATGCTTGATGATGCGAAGCATTGAAAACTCCTTGAATTTTGTTTCTTTATATCGCTTACATATTAAAAAATGTGAATTTTAAATGTGAATTTTATAAGTTGCAAATTATATTTTAATAAATCTTTTATCGAAAAATAATTTTTTGATTAAGCGGGGCTTGAAAATTTTAAGCACTTGGCTAAAAAATTCAAGCTTATAAATCAACGCTACAAAGCTCTTAATTAAAACAATATTATAACTCAAATTTTAAGTTTGCTTTATGAAAAACATTCATTTATGAGAAAAAGCTTAAAAGGATCTTTTGTCTTGCTAACTTAAAATTCAAGCCTTAAGGTTTGAGCCACCAAAACTTAAAAAAATCTTAGAAAAGCCTTCTGCATAAGACTTAGAAAAAATTTTAGATCAAGATATTTTAATGGGATTTATCTTATCAAGTTTAATAAATTTTGATACTGTCTTGAGTCAAAATGTGATTTGTCAATTTCTAAGCTAGAAGCATTAAAGACTTTATGAGGCGAAATCTTTGTTTAAAGGAAGTTAAATTAAGCTTGAATTTAAAACAAACTTAAATTTTATTCAAGTTGATAAGAAAGTTTCATTCAAGTATCTTTTGACTAAGTTTAATTAAGATTAAATCTTTAAATTCAAGGGGATTTTAAATTGTTAAGAAAGGAAGTGGCAAAAGTTTTGGTTGCAGAGGGGAGATTTGAACTCCCGACCCCCGGGTTATGAGCCCGGTGAGCTAACCACTGCTCTACTCTGCGTTTTGCATAAAAGCACCCTTTGTAAGAACTGCTTACAAAGAAGATTAACTTAGTATGTTTAAAATGATGCAAAGAATGGATGGGGAGGAGGGATTCGAACCCCCGAATGACAGGACCAAAACCTGTTGCCTTACCACTTGGCGACACCCCAATAAAAAGTGAGATTATAGTTAATTTTAGCTTAATTGTCAATGAAATTTAAGCCCTTTTAAACTCAGCTTCCAAAATCAAAGATGAAATCCGCCTCATCCTTGCTTACACCATCCTTGCTTAAAGCCACCACAACAACAGACTTTTTATCATCTAAATCCCTTAAATGCAAGGGTACTCCAAGTTCCTTACTAGCGTGATACATACCTGTTAGTAAGATGGCTTTATTTTTTTGCTCCAAAAGCCTTAAAGCCATAGTTCTATCCTTATACTGCTGTGCCTTTACGAAGAGCTCTGCTACTTCTTCTTTCATAGGATGAAAATGAGTTATGGCATCTTTAAGTATGCTTTTAACCCTATCATTTATAGAATACTTTCCGCGAAGGGCTTTCATTTTGTTTTGATAAATCAGTTCTAGCTTGGATCTAGCTAAATTTCCAGCCACAAGCTTAGAATCTGAGTAAAAAACATACTCCACCACCCTGCCATAATCCTCCCAGTCCCATTCATCTTGCCATTTTAAATTCAAAGCCAAATCCTCTTTTAAAATAGCATCTTTTTTCATCTTAGCCTCATTTATAAAGCCTTGCTTATCCTCATCCATCATCTCTAAGACAAGGCTTATGTTTTCTTTGTTTGCAAGGTATTTTACTATATTAAGCTCAGCTAAATGGTGATCCTTAGTGCCGTGGCTTTCTCCAAGTATGATTATGTCGTAGTTTAAAAGCTTTGATAAAAAGTCTTCATAAGAGATTTTTGCATTATCTTTGGTGCTTAGTATGCTAAAATTTTTCTTTTCAAAGCTTGTGAGATTTTTGCTTGAACAAGCTAGGATAAAAAACAAAAAAGGCAAGATTAATAGTTGTCTCATTATCATTTCCTCATACTTAAAATGAATGAAAATCTTATCATTTATAAAATTAAATTTTCCTAAATTTACACATTTACAAAAAAAAAAAAAAAAAACGAAATTTAAGAAAATTTATGAAAATATATATTATAATCCTTGCATATAAATTCAAGGAGAAAAATAGTATGAAAATAAAATTAGCCCTTGTGTTCAGTTTAACAGTAGCAAGTTTTGCAGATGATGAGCTTAAAAAATTTGAGCTTGAATCAACCACCATACAAGCAGATCTTTTTCCATATCAAAGCGGTTCATCTTTATCTCAAGAATATCTTTCAAAAAATCCCACAGGAAATGGCGATATAACAAGCATTTTAAGGGTTTTGCCAAATGTGCAATTTGACAACAAGGCTTTAAGCTCAAATAGCCCAGGCGAAATAGATCCCGCCAAAATAAGCATTAGCGGAGGGCTATACTATCAAAATGCCTTTATAATCGACGGTATGTCAGCAAATAACGATCTAACAGGAGGGGTTGGCATAGGCACAAGCTCTCTTGGCTTTAATGAAGACTACACCCCAGCCGAGCAAAGAGGCTTTGTGGGTCGCTCTCAAGCCTTAAACATCGACACCTCCTTGCTTGAAAGTATAAAGGTGCAAGATTCAAACATAGCAGCAAGCTATGGAGGCTTTACGGGCGGGGTTGTGGAGGCTACTACTAAAAGGGCTGAGAAGGACTTTGGGGCGAATATTTCTTATCAAATTTCACAAGGAAATGCAAATGAGGGAGCCTTTTCTCTTACAAACTATCATATCTTTGGGGATAAAGAAGCCTTTTTAAGATCTACCCTTGGTAGAAATCAGCCAAAATTCACAAAGCATTCCTTTCGCTCCTCTTTTGAAAGCAAGATCAATGAAAACTTTGGCATACTTGCTAGCTTTACCACTACACAAAGCATTATCCCTCGCAAAAACCCTGAGAGTATGGATGAAAATTCACAAGAAGTAGTTTATAAGGATAAAAAAGAATTAAGGCAAAGCTATAATTTCTTTGTAAAGGCTCATTATCAAGCCTCTGACAAGCTCTTTTTGGAAAGTTCTTACGCCTTTATGCCTCAATACAACAGATATTTTGACAGCGATGCAAAAGACTCAGATACCACCATCAAAATGGGCGGTCATCAATTTGGCACGAAGGCCATTATAGACAATAATTTTGGCTTTTTAACAGCAAGTGCCAATGTGAATTTCTTTGAGGAATCAAGACGCAGCAAGGAGGCTGTGCAAAAGCGATGGAGCTACTCAGCTACAAAGAACTGGGGCAATTCCTTTGGGGAGTCTTGGGAGGGTGGTTATGGAGATGAGGATATGAAACAAAATGAAGTTGATTTAAGGCTTACTCAAAATATCACTCCATATGCAAGTGAAAAATTTGAAAATGCCTTGAATTTTGGCTTTGAGCTTGGCTACACAAGGGCTTATTTTCATAGGCTTAAAGATTCTTATCTAGCAAATGTGGCACTTCCTCTTGCAAATGCAGACTGTGTGGATGAGTATTGCTATTTTAACCCATCTACAAACGAGGGGCAGTATTTCATGCTACTTCAAAGCTTTAAGGCAGGTAAATTTGCCCTTGATAGCACAAGTTTAGCCCTTTTTGCTGAGGATGAGATAAAGTTTGATTTAGGAAAGGGTGGAGGGCTAAATGCTAGATTGGGTCTAAGAATGGATCATGATACTTATATGTCAAAATACCCCCTTGCACCGCGTCTTGCTCTAAGCTACATAGCACCTTGGAAAAGCAGAACAAGCTTGAATTTAGGAGCTAATCGTTACTACGGACGAAGCCTTTTTGCTTATAGATTTAATGACGGCCTTGGTGCCTTGGAGGAAAATTATTTTAGAAGCGATGCAAATGAAGCCTTTGATGAGAATACCTTGCTTAATATAGGCACAAATGATACAAATTTCAAAAAGATTAAAATCCCTTATGATGATGAGCTAAACATAGGCATTACCCAACAGCTTGGAGCTTTTGAGCTAAATACAAAATACATCCACCGCTTCGGGCGCGATCAGGTAAGAAGGACCTGCATTTTAAACCAAAATGGAGAATGCCCTCAAAATCCCATTTATACCTATGATAACAACGGCAAAAGCGATAGCGACATAGTTGCAATTAGCCTTGCTAACTACGAGCCTTTTGAGCTAAGCATTTTTAGCAATTATTTTAGCCTTGCTTATGATTATACAAACACCAAAAGAAGCTACAACGACTACGCACAAAGCTACAATCCAGCAGCTACAAACACCTATGTGCTTTATAGGGGGTCTTTACAAAGAATAGCAGATCTCAATGTGGCAAATTTTGCCCGTCCTCATACTCTAAGGCTTAATACAACTCATTCTTTTAAGCTAGGCAGAACTAGTTATTTAATAAATAATTTTTTTAGATACAGAAGTGCTTACAAAACCACCATTTCAAGAGGAGGCTCTGGGTCCTTGGTGGATCCTTATATCTATGATGATACTCGCATAGGAGGTGCCTTAACCTGGGATATGCGTGTGGGCTTTGATCTAAGACTTTACAAAAGCATCTTTTATGCAAATATAGACATCTTTAATGTGCTTGATCGAACAGTTACAACAGTGTATAATAGCTCAAAAAGTAGCCCCACTTTAAGCTACGAGGTGGGAAGGCAGTTTTGGCTGCAAGTTGGGTATAGATACTAAACACGGAGTACGGAGAATATAATACAGAGGATGGAGGACGGATTACAAACTACAAGCTGCGGAGGACTGAATACGGAACTTAGATGGTTGAGGGCGGATTACGAAACACGGAACTTAGAAAATTTGCCTTGAATTTTTAAAGCATTTTGTGGGACAAAAACTTCTTTTTGTCAAAGAAATTTGATTATGTCTAAGAATACAAGGCTTTGTCAAAGAAATTTTATTTTAAAAAGAGGCTAGAATTTACAGAATACACTTCGTTTTCTAAAAAAGCTAGACTTTGTCAAAGAAAATTCTTTTTCTAAATAAGCCAACTTTACTAAATAAACTTTGTTTTTTAAAGAAACTTCGTTTTGAGTTACTGCACTTAGACAAGGCTTGTTATATTAAGGCTTTGTGCGAAAGATCTTTAAATTCTAAAAGCTACTTTGTCAAGATAGATAAATTCAAGGCTCAAAAAGTGTTGCTCTTTGTCTGCTTTGATGTATGCTGAGAAACTCAAAGCTTGTCATTTTAAGTGGCGAAAAATCTCTAAGTTGTAAAGTGATACTTCGCTTTACAAGAAGTAGGCTCACGACAAGAAGGATACTTAGTATGACAAATTGTTTTGTCATTGCGAGGGAGGCGGTAGCAGGCCGAAGAATCCAAATGATTTTTAAGCTTTGATTTTTTGTTTTTGAATTCTTAGCACACACTTAGATAAACAAAACTTCTCAGTTGCAAACTTAAAAGAACTCAAATTTAAAAAATTAATAGAGTTTTTTGCTTCTCAAATTTTATAACTTGCTATCTTTTTTAAAGGATCAATGTTATAAGCTTGTATGTCAAAATTAATATTTGACTCTTTTTCAAAAAAGTATTGAGTTGTCATTGAACCTATGGACGAAGAAGCCGTAAATTCAAGGTGCTTCTTTATAAATTCTTGGATTCTTGGCATAGGCTGGAAATGATAAAAAATGGACTTAGTATGACAAATTGTTGTGTCATTTTGAGGATGGCGAAGAAACCAAAGGATTTTCAAAATTTGCTTTTTGTTTTTGAATTCTTAGCACAGGCTTATAATGACAAATATGGTATTTTGTCTCAAATCAATACTTTTTTGAAAAAGAGCCTAAGATTTTTAAAAAAGAGTTAAATTTAAGAGCTTAGCTCGCATTCAGCATGATCTATAATTTTAAACCGTAACAAGCCCTTCTAAAAGCACCTCAAAAATGCTAAAATTTAAATTCAGCTTAATTTAGCACAGCCTGAATTTAGGCTTAAATTCAATAAGCAAATCAAAAGGCTATAAGAGCTTTTAAGCTAACAATTTCTTTTTAAATCTTAGCTTTTAGCTGCCTCACTTAAAGCCTGATCTTCTATTTGAGAAAGCTCTTTTAGAGCTTCTTCTTGAGCCTTTTTTTCTTTGAATTCTCTTTTGATCTTCCAAGCCTCATAGCAAAAAAAGTACATAAGCTGCCCACTCCACATCTTAGAATAAGCTCTCATCAAGGCCTCTCCTAGCTTGTAGGATAAATGTTCCTTGAATTTCTTTGCCTTTTCCCACTGCTCTTTTAGCTTGGCTACTTCGTTGGCGTGGGCTTGTTTTAGCTTGGCTACTTCGTCCTTGCTTGGATTACAAAGGGTATTTAGCCAGCAAAGATAGATGTTTTTATCGAAATTTAAGGCTATGAGATTAAGATCTTCTTTGTACTCTCCTCTTAAAAGCCCTACTGTGTAATTTTGATTTAGCTCAATTGCCTCTTTGTAAAACTCACCTGCCTTGTTAAAATCGCCCTTTTTTATGTAAAGGCTTGCTAGTTTGATCTTACATCCTAAATTTGTAGGATCAATTTCAAGCATTTTTTCAACTATCTCAATGCACTCATCCTCATCCTTTTTCAAAACCCTATAAGCCCAGTGATGAAGCAGGGCAAGTGAGCAAAGCTTATAATCTTCATTGCTAAGCTTAAATTTATTCAGATCCTTTTTTATAAGATCGTATTGTTCTTGTGGTGTCCAAAGTTCATTGATAGTTACTTGTTTTATGCCTCCAAGATAGCTAGCAAATAATTTAAACATAGAGCCCATAGAGCCATAAATCACAGTTGCTTTGGACATTAGCATTAGCTCAAAGAAGGCATTCTTAGCCTTTGAAAGATCCGTTTTGGGTAAAAAATCAGAGGCTATAAAGATGCTAACTTGTTCACTTTGGCTAAAATGAGCCTTGATGTCTTTTGCATAAGTTTGATCATCACAAAAAAGCATGATCTTTTTGTTCTCTTTTAGCCTAGATCTTACAAGATCTAAGATTAAGGGCTGAGGGAAGTAGTATATAAGTAGGGGGAAAATTCTATGCTTCCAGTAGTATACTATCTCGCTTTCTCTCATATGCAAGGCCTCATACTCAAAGCCAAGATCAGCTTTTTTTAAAAGCTCTTTATAAGTAGGAGAAAAATCAATGCTATCAAAAAGTGCCTTAAACTCTTTTTTATACTCATCCTCGCTTAGATCCTTCATATTTTGCCAAGCAGGTCTATAATAAGAAGCCACATGCCCAAAGCTTTCATAAAGAGGAGCTGTCAAAGCATCCTTCATAAGCCAAAAGGAGGCAGGCATACCATTTTGAGCTGGCTGGGTAAAGGGAAGCTTTAAACTTGTGTAAGAATACTTTTCTAAATACTCCTGGCTAAATACCTCATATTCTGTATCCGTTTGGCAGTATTCAATGTCTTTTAATCTCGTATTATCCCAGACAAAGCCAAATTTAAAGCCAAATTTTTTTGCAAAAAACATGGCATTTAGCTGAGAAAACATCCTTGATCCAAAGGCATCAGACCGTCTTGAAATGATTAAATGATGCCTTCTTTGAAAGAGCTTTAAATTCGCATTTAAAAGATCTTCCTCGCTTTGAAATTCAACTCTTAAATAACTAGGCTCATAAAGCCCCTCTAAATTTAGCTCAAAGCCACCATCTTCAAGTGCTATAAACTCGCTAAATTCTTTAATGCTCTCATCCTTTAAGCTAAGCCGCACAGCTTTAATAGGAGTTTGTGAGATCAGTCCCTCAGGTCTTAGCTCTTTAAAGCGAGGGGACGCTTGTGTTGGGCTTTGAGCGAGGGCATTTAACTCGTCTTTATTTTGCTGGTTTGAATTTTTTGTGCTTTCATTTAACTCTTTACTAAATTCATTTGAATTGTTTGTGTTACCTTTTAAAATTTGAGTTTGTGGGTTTATATCCTTATTTAAAGCTTTGTTTGAAACTGTGCTACTTGAATTTACACCATCTTTTAGGGATTGACCGTTTGTGTCTTTTAAAGAATTCTCTTTGTTTAAATTGTTTATCAGTGTTTTAAGATCTATCCCCCTAAGATCAGCCACAAGGCTTAAACCCTCTTGCTTAAATTCACAGTTTATTTCAAATAAATCCTCTTTTTTAAAATACATCTTCTTTCCTTAAATTTTCTATATAAAGCACAAGCTTGTCGTGTGTAGTATCTTGTAATAAGCTAAAAACTTGCTATCTAGCCTTTATTCAACAAGCATTTTTTAAAAAACATCCTTTTTAATAAGCTATTTAAAACTTATAAGCTAACCTTTGCAAAAGCATTTAAAAGACAGCAGCCAAACCTCGTAATTATACCCTAATTTCGTTTTTTTTTTTTTTTTTTGAAAAGTATGAAAAATTTAAAAAAAGTTATTCTTGTGCCTTGCAAACTAGCTAAGTTAAAGCCTTTGTAAGGCTAAGAATAAGTAAGCTATCTTAGATGAAGCCTTTTTTACTTTGCAAACTTAAAGTAATAATTTTGTCGCACTAAGTAGGCTTATCTTTAAAGCTTTTTAGTTACACTCAAAATTACAAGCCTTGTCTATCTGAGCGAAGTCAAGTATTTCAAGCCCTCATTTGTCATACTAAGCGTGTGCTAAGTATCTCAACTTGTGTCTTGTCATACTAAGAGAAGTAGCTCCTTAAAATTTAGAGATATTTCACACAAGGCCTAAATATGACAAGTCTTGTCTAAGAGAAGTAGCTTAAAACAAACTTTTTTATAAAGGAGCTTTTTGTGTTTTAGTTGTAGCCTCAGCAAAGCGTTCCTTACTTGTCTGAGATAAAACCGAAAATATGCTGTTTTGTTATCTTTATAAGAGCTTAAAACAAAGTTTCTTTGTCAAACTTGTCAAACAAAGTATTGTAAATAAAGCAAAGATGATTTATCAAACAAACTATATTTATGAAAACAACAAGCTTGGATCAAGATTTTTGAATCTTAGTTGTTTTGGCTAAAAATTTAAAGAAAGAGGGGATGAGAGTGCAAGAAAAAAGAACTATGAGATCTATCAAATTGTATTGAAACTACTAAGAGAAAATTCACATATATTTAACTCAAATTTTAAGCTAGAAATTAAAACACCAAAGGCTATATTTTAAAAAGCTATTGATTTTAAATAAAATACCATATTTATCATACTGATAGAATGCAAAGTATCTCATAGTTGAAGAGATTTTTTGCTTGTGCTACGTCTTGCAAGCTACTTCACCCATAGACTTAAAATGACGAAATTCTTCTCATTTTAAATGTGTGTCAAGAATTAACGAATTTGTGGAGAAATGTTTTGAATTTAATGACTTCTTCGCCCATAGGCTTAAAATGACAAATCAACACTTTTAAAAAAGCCACACCAAACAAATTCTAGCACTTACTTTGCAACTCAAAAAGCCCAAAAAATCGAAAATTAAATCAACTTTATCCAAAAATAAGATATTTTTAAGAGGTTTAAGTAATGCCTTCTTTCAAATAGCTTTAAATTCAAATTTAAAAGATCTTCTTCGCTTTGAAATTCAACTTTTAAAGAACTTAGCTCATAAAGCCCCTATAAATTTGGCCACTGTTTAAATTTAGGTAGTGCCACCTCCGATGAAATATTTTTCAACATCATCTAAGAGCTTTTCGCAAAGCTTTGAGTCTGTGCTTTTTTCTACTATTAAATTTATAATGGTCTTTGTATCTCTAAAAGAACCAGCCGATTTGACATTGTCCCTTCCTAGCTTTTGTCCTTCTTTGGCGTATTTTATGGTTATGGTAAATTTAGCACCAGGTGAGGCTATGCCTAAATTTGTCTCCACAACTACATTCATGCCGCCTGAGGCCTTGCCAAGCGTGGTTTGAGTCTTTGAAACTATTTCCTTAAAGCGAGTACAATGCTTGATAAGTTCTCTAATAAATCTATCCTCAAAGGCCTCATAAGCTACCTTTAATCTATTTTTTATATCCTCAGCCGTGCCCTTTTCAGGTGCAGAAAAAACCATATAAAAGCCACTTTTTATATCAACTTGCTGAGCCTTTGAATCCCTACTTGTAGACATGATCTTTACATAAATGGCATTGTCAAGATAAACCCTATCTATCATAGGTCCGTAAATATCATACTCTCTTATCCTAGTTATAACCTCTCTTGCTATGACATTTAGCTTGACACCAGCCTCGTGTATTATGGGCTCCATTTCTTTTTTTATATCGAGTAATTCTTTTAACATAAGCCATCCTTAAAGCCTCAAACAATGCCTCAAAGTTAGAAAAGCTCTAAGACAAAGCCAAAAGCACTAAAATTTTCAATAGTTTTAATTATATAATATTTTTGAAAACCTATACCCCATATCGACAAAATTTACCCTCTTTTTAAGATCTTCTTAACATTTTAAATTTGCCCAGCATCTTTAAGCCTTTTGTTTGCTTTTTTAAAAAACTTGAATTTAGGCTTCTTGCCACAAGCTAAGATTTACCGAAACAAGTTCCTTTTCTAAAAAACTTCATCTTGTGTTACTTCCTTAAAATTATAACTTCAATGAAGTTGTGGATATTTTAGGCTCATTTACATTGAAAAAACAAATTTTTAGCTTGTGAGGTGGCGATTTTTGCACTTCATTTTGAGGCAGCTTTTGTGAATTTTTAGCAATTTTTGAAAAAATTCACGCCTTTTTGTCTAAATTCCGTGAATTTTTTGCATATATTTTTCAAGCTTAAAAAAATGAATGTTTAACTCAATGTCCTTGTGTGGCTTTAATTTGCACTCGTGCGGCTTTACTTCTTTGTTTTTGCCGTCTTTGCGTGGCTGTTCGCAAAAACACAAGCTAGCTTTGTATTTTAATCTAACATTAGCACTGCTTACACCTTGAATTTTAGGGTAAATGAGATAGCCTTTGTAGCATTGATATTTTGCAAGATAAGCAAAGATTTGATATAAATCGCTTTGCGAAATTTCGTAATCATCTTTGCTGGAATTTAAAATTTTCCATTTGGTATCAGCGATTATAAGTGGCAAAGGCATTTCATCTTTGCTATTTTTCTCTTTTTTGCTATTTTCAACTTCTTTTTTATCATAAATTACAAGATCAGGCCTTATTTGAAACATATCTTTTTTGCCTTTTTCTTTTTCGTCTTTTCGTGCTAGAAATTTGGCTTTTTCTTGGGATTTTACAAGATATTTTTTGCCAAATTTTTGTTTCAAACACCAAGCCACAAAGCTTTCAAACAGCACATTCATATCAAAAAGCAGCACAAAGGCTTTTTGGCTACCCTGATATGGCAAGAAATTTTGCCGCTTTAAAAACACCTTGCACCACAAAAGCAGATTTTCATAGCCTTGATAGTGGATTAAATTCGCACTTTTTGTAAAGTCCTTGTCGAAATTCACACTCGCTCGCACCTCATCAAATACAAAGCGACTTTGGGCGATTTTTTGGCTAGTTTTAGCACTAAAATTAAGCCTTGCTAGCAATAAAAGCGTGGATTTTATAAGGCGGTTTGGGGCTATGTCAGAGGTAAATTCATCGCTTGTGGTGAAAAATCTCTCTTTGTGGGCGAAATTTTGCCTTAAATTCTCGCTAAAAAGTAGCTTGCCCTTTAAAAATCTGCGGTTTTCCTCACGCTCCACATAATCGCTTTTTAAACCCTTTTTGATAAGCCTTTCAAGCTCGTTTAAAAACATTAGTGCAAAGATTTCAAGCAAAGGTAAATGCTGGGTTTTTAAATTTGAAATATGGCTTTGTTTGAAAGGCGAATTTTTAAGGGTTTTAAGCATATTTAATAGGATATTTTTGGCTTTGCAAATTTCGCATTTTTCTTTTGTAAAGGGGGTGCAAGTGCAGCCTTGAATTTTAAACCCCTCGCTATCGCGAAAAGTCTTTGGCAAAATCTCCAAACAAAAGCCACTTTTAGTTTGTATAAGCCCGACATAATTTCGTGCTTTAAGGCTGTTCTTGCCATAATGATTTAAAAAGATATGATTGCCCGTTCTATCATCAAAATTGCCCTTTTCATCGGCAAAATCTTGCAATTCTTTGAAAATTTTTGTAGCCTTTTCTTGCAAGGCTTTGTCGAATTCTTGTCTTTCTTTGTCATTTTGAGCTTTCGTAGAAAGCGAAGAATCCATTTGTAAATTTAAGCGTTCTTTTTGGGCTGTGGATTCTTCGCTCGTGCTACGCACTCTCTCAGAATGACAAAAAGTGGCATTTTGTGAATTGTAAGATCTTACAAGCACAGCCCTTATCTCATCAACTCCAAATGCCTGCCACTCGCACACACAAAGGGTTTTAGTCTTCGTCATTTTCGTCTAAATTTTCTGCATTTTTGGCGTTTTTATCGTAAATTCTTTCAAATTGCCATTTTTGCCACTCATTAAAATTTGTGATTTCATACACGATTTTTTCGCTTTCAAAATCGCTAAATTCAGCCATAAATTCAGGGCTTTTCTTTGGCTTTATCATTTCATTTTTATTCAACACCGCGTCAATTTTCGCATAATCATCATAAAAATACTCTTGCAAAAGCGGGATGATTTTATTTTTAAAAACACCTTGCAAGTCGCTTAAATCGCTCACACGCATAAAAAAGCTATGCCCTATAGTTCGCTCCCTGTCGAGCAAAAACTCAATTCGCTCATTCATAGCTTTAAGCAATTTTTGCAAATTCACGCCCTCACAATTTTCGCTCAAAATGCTAAATTCAGGCATCATCTCCACAAAGTCAAATCGCCTACGAAGTGCGGTATCAAGCAAGGCTATGCTTCTATCAGCTGTATTCATAGTGCCGATTATATAAAGATTGCTTGGCACGCCAAAGCCCTTGCCGCCGTCAAATTCACGCCCACTATAAGGCAGCGACACACGCAGTTGCTCCGATTCTTTTACTCGGCTCTATAAGCGTAATTAACTCACCCAAAATCTTGCTGATATTGCCACGATTTATTTCGTCAATTATGAGAATAAAGGGCTTTTGCGTATTATCGACAACTAATTTTGTGTTTTTTGCCATCCTATCAAGCAGCTTCACCGCCTTAACCCTATCAAGCGGATAAAATGTTTTCAGCGTTAAATTCCCGCTCAAATCATAAATATCCCTTTCATTTTTATCAAGCCACTTAACCTTTCTAACCCTTGGATACCTCTGCAAATCCTTATCTGCGTTATCATTATCCCAATAAAATTCGCCATCAATGATACCAACGCCCCTTATAATGCCCTTTGTGCCCTCAAAAACGCAAACCATATCCCCCACACTCGCATTTTCAAACTGCTCAATGCTACTTTGAGCGTTCGCACCAAGCGTAGCGACTTGCTCATCCGTTTTATAATCCGCCCAGCCAATTCTAATTTCATTATTATTTAAGCAATGTTCCAAAATCTTTTCTCTTAATTTCTTTTCGCTTTTTGCCACAATGGATATTTTCCAAACCCTTGTCGTGTCGCTTATTTGAAAATTCGTTTCCTTGTCTAAAATTTCATACTCTTTATGCAAAGCCCTTTCGCAAATTTGCTTAAAAATCCCAGCCTCGATTTTATAAGATAGTTCTTTTGAATTTACATTTTCACTAGTTTGTGCTGAATTTTGGGCGATTTCAGGCTTTATGCCTTCCACAAATTCCTCATAAGAAAAACTTTGATGAAAGGTAACAAACTCGATTTGCCCATTTTGGCGGAATTTATCAAATTTTGCCTTTGCCCTTTGCCTTGCATCCTTGTTGCTTGGGTTGTCTTTAAGTTTTGCAAGAAGTTTTAAAATTTCATCTCTATCGCTTATAGCAGGGGCGAATTTTTCATTACATAAAATCTCCAAAGCCTTATTTATGGTGCTATAAGTCTTACCTGTGCCCGGCGGTCCATATAAAATTTGATTCAAAGGCGGATTTTTGTGTGAATTTTTGTTTGACATAGTTTCATTACTTTGCATTTGGTTATACTCGTCATTGTCTTTGTCATTTTTATCGCCATATTGTTTCCAAAGTTGCTCTTCTTTCTTTTTAGAATCTTCAAGTGTATAAATTCTATCATTCATTAACTTTTCGTAAATTTGTGAAGTTTGTAGTTTTTTGTCTCCCAACTTTTCTTCGGCGATTTTTTTGAGTGTTTGTTCTCTAAAAATAGGAAAAATTTTCATATCATCAGGGTTTTGGTAGTGAAAGGCTATCTTCCATTTGTATGAGTGTCCAAAGTCTATCTTGTCTATTTTAGCCAAATCATTATTTTCACTAGCTTCAATGACTTGCAAAATCAACGATTTGATTTTTTCAAAAGCTGCTGTCGGCTTATCGCCATACTTTTTCCACCAAGCATAGTCGTCTGAATACATTCTGCCTTTTTCGTGTTCTTTTTGGGTGTTATCATCTCTTTTGTAAATGCCAAATTTAAAGGAACTTCCACCCCATATACTGCCTAATGTATCAAGTTTGCTTTCTATCCAATAGCAAAAATCATCCCTATCCCCATCGCCCTTTAAGCCCATGTATTGCTCTAAGGTCATATTTTCAACTCTTTGAGGGCTCCAAATTTGCTGATATTTATTGAAAAGTTTGCGTGTTTCGTCAGTATCTTTTAAATCCATTTGTTACTCCATATTTTATGTTAAAATTCACACCGCCTTTAACATCTTCTCTCAATACTTATAAAAATTTAGAATTAAATACAAAAAAAGCTTTGCTTAAAATAAGCTAAATTTAAAACTTCATATCTTCGCTTCACTCAAAGATTTTGGCTCAAGATACTTTAATAGGATTTTCTCTTATCAACTTTAATAAATTTTGATAAAGACTTTGTCCTAAATTTTTTGTATTATATCTAAATTCTGTTTCTTTTAAATGAAGGACAAAATTTTCTTTTTTTATGCCCCTAAATTTAGCTAATCTAAACTTTACAAAGCCCCAAAAGTTCTCTATTCCGTTGATATGATTTCGTCCATTTGCAAACTCGAATTTGGCGTGTTTTACCATATAATGTGCCTTTGCACCTTCTTGCAAAGTTGCTAGTGTAACGAAGCAAAAAATCAAATAAGCCATCATAAGCCTTCCAGCTATCACTATAAATTTCACACTCGTTAAGCTCCGCAAAGTCCTTTATTATAGGCAGCAACTCTTTGGCAGAACAGTGCTTTACAACTTGCGTATAAACGCAACCATTTCGCTTTAACATACCGAACACAGGTGTCTTTTTTCCAGCCCCACGTCCACGCTTACCACGCACTATTTTTGCACTAAAATAACTCTCATCAACTTCAATCTTACCACTCATTTTAGAGATTTTTTCGCATTCTTTTGCGATTAAAATGCGAATTTCTTTGAAAATTTTGCACAAACTTTGTTGTGCAATTTGGCAAATTTGAGCGTTTTTTTGCCTCTAAATCAAGGCAGAAATACTTCAAAATTCCTTAAATTTCTTTTGAGACAATTCTGGAATGAATCATATATTTATTTTTCATTTTGTTCTCCATACTTTAAAATGATCTTGTATCAGATTAAAGTGTCTTGAGCCTATTTATTACATCATCTTTTGATACCATTGCTTGTTAATTTTTGCTTTATTATTAAAAATGCCTTGCAAGTAATCATCACTTTTGGATAAAAAATGCTTGTTATTTGCTTACTATTTGCTTGTTATTGAGGCTTTGTCTTACAAACTGTTTGCAAAATCTTATAAAGTTGTCCTAGCCATCCAGTTTGTAAGCCTTACAAGCTACTTTTCTACTTGCAAAGTGGCTTAGATCTTGCAAGTTGGCTTGTCTTGATTTAATCTGCAAGTCTTGCAAACTGTCTTTTAGCAAGTAAGCCTACAAACCTTGCAAGCTAGTTCGTCTTAATCCGAGTCTGCAAACCTTGCAAACCACCTTGTCGCCATTACTACTTAACAAATTTAAATTCAAAGCTTTTTAAAAAAGCATCAAAGCCTTTGAAAAAACAAAGTAATATATAAATTGAACTTTAAACTAGCTTAAAAAGACTTGTTTTAACCTAAAAAATGTGAATTTTTTGTAAAAGGGTGTGAATTTTTTGTTTTGAATTCGGATTTTTGCTTTTTTGCTTTAAATGGGGCTTTATTGTTTTTGCTTTTTGCTTTGAATTTTTTGTTAAAAGGCTTGAATTTGTGTTAAAAATTCAGATTTCTTACACAAAAGCTTTGAATTTTTTGTTAAAAATTTAGCTTTCTTGCAGAAGGATTTTAATTTTACAATTCTTGTTTAGGCTTGAATTCAAGCTTAAATTCAAGGGCTTGAAGTTTTTTGTTTTGAATGGCTTGCAAGTGTAAAGAATCATCACTTTTTAACTCTGCATAAAAAAATGGGTTTTTAAATTCTAAAACATTATGATTTTTAAGGCTCTTAAAATATACCTTAAAATCAGAACCTGCAAACAAAAAAGATACAAAAATAAGCACAAAGGTAAAAATTCTCTTCAAGCCAAGCCTTTTTGATGATAATTATACAAAAAAAGTTGTGATTTTGGAATAAATTTTATTTTAGGCTGTATTTAAACTCCACAAAATATAATCTTCCCATCGCTAAAACAAGCTCATCGCCTTGGGCATAAGTGCTATAAAGCGTATCCAAAAGATTACGCACCCCTGCTGAAAGTGTTAATTTGTGGCTGTTTAAAGCAAGTGTATAGTTTAATCCTACATTAACAAGATAATACCCGCCCTCATTTGCTTTGCCCAAGGTATAATCAGGTATTTTAAGGCTTGTGTGTTCGCTTGTGTAGGAGGGATTTAACACAAGTCTTAGCTTATTTTTTGAGCTTGATAAAAGATCAATTTCTAGCTTAACATTTGCCCTTAACCTTGGCACAAAAGGGATTTCCTTTGATTTTAATTCATCAAAAGCTTGATTGGCATTAATAATGCTTGTCCAAGTATAGCCCACGCTTTGGCTTAAATGAAAAATACCAAGGTTTTGAGAAGAAATAAAATCAACGCCCACCCTTTGTGTATCGCCTAAATTTCTATAAATATAACTCATAGTGCTGTTTTGATTAAAAAAGATCTCATCAAAGCTTTTTGTATAATGTCCTGCTAAAAATATACGAGCATTTATTTTTTCGTTGAGATAAAAATGCTCTTGCCAACCAAGCTCAGCCTTGAAATAACGCTCATTTTGCAAGTCATTATAGCTATTTGTCAAAAGAGCCTTAACCTCTCCATTGCCTACTAACTCGTTCTCATCATTAGGGTTAATGTCAATAAATTCAAAGGCATCCGGGCTTATAAAACCAAGCTCACCTTTTATATAAATATTTCCTGTGTTGCTGTATTTAAAATTTGGCGTTAAATCAAGAGCATAAGCGAATCGTTTGAAACGGTGGCTAAAATTTGGATTACTTAGATACTGTGCTTGTGTGCAAGCATTTGTATCTGTGGAGTAGCAGTTAAAGCTTTGCTCGTTATTAACGAGATAATTGCTGTATTCTAGCCTAGCCCCGCCGTTTAAATCAAACCATTTGGCTAAGTGCCAACTTTCATAAATATAAGGAGAAAAAACCGTTTTTTGCCCACTCATCAATGAATAAGTATTATGCCTTGTTTGAATGGTATCATCATAGTGATAATTCATCTTGCTCTTGCGGTTAGCATAATCAAGACTGTTATCTAGTCCCAAAATCAAAGTATTTGAATTTATATGGTGTTTTAACTTGAAATTTATGCTAGCACTATGTTGATTAAGCTCGCTTCCTTGAAAGCTTCTTGTATCAAAGCCATCACTAAGATCGCTAAATCCGTAAAGCACCTTGTTAAAATGATAATTTCCCAAAACTGTAAAATCAAGGCTCTTGCCTTGCTTTTCGTAGCTTAAAAAGCCTTGAAAATCATTAATCACAAATTTATTTATAGTATCACTTGCGCTGTAACGCCACTCTTTTTTAAGCTCATCTTTTGTGAGATGATTAAACTGTGCGTTTGAATCAAAAAAGGAACAAGCATACCCACTTGGCTGCGTGTCATCAGCTATGCAGCGAGGGGTTATGGTATTTAATCTCTTAGCAGGCTCAGACCTCAAAGTGTAATTATACTTAGAATAAAAACTTATCCATTCATCAAGGCTTGTTTCATATTGAATTTCTACATTTGCTCCTAGGCTTGCTGCATAATCACCTCTTTTGTATGCACCTCTATATTCTAAGCATTCATAATACCAAGCCCTACCATCACTACCCACAAAAGCTGGTTCTTTAGGACAGTTTTGACGCCAACCACGAAGATAAGGAGTTCTAGTCCAAGGATTTGTAGTGGTATATATCACAAACTGAAAGGGCTCATTCAAACCTGTATTTCTAGAAAATGGGGTATAATCTGCACTCAAAGAAGTGCTTATAAAAACCTTGTCATTTATGATTTTAGCACCATTAATATTAAGCGCACCGCCTTGCAAAGCACTTTTTTCTCCGCTCGTGCCTTTAAGTGAAAAATCTAAAAATTCATAAGGGGCTTTTTTGCTGATGATATTAACAACGCTGCCGCGAGTGCCATAAAGCACGCCACTAGCATTGGGTGTAAATTCAATAAGTTCGACATTGTGTAAATTTATGCTTTTAAAATTTAAAAGCCTTGCTTGATTCAAAAAAAGCTTAGTCTGTGTCAAAAACTCCAAGCCTAAAACCTGCTCTAAATCATCATATCCATTGTTTTTTATGTCTTTTTCATTAATATAAATGGCATTTGTGTTTGTTTGATTAGCAAAAATGGGCGAGCTTACTAAGAAAAAACATAAAAGCTTTAAGACTAACCCCCCCCCCCCCATAGCTCTTATTTATTGGCATTTTAATCCTTTTGAGATAAATGTAAGGGGAAATTGTAGCGGATTATTTCTTAAAAATGAATTTTGATTCAAGATATTTTAATTTGATACAAGATCATTTTAAAGCACAAAATGAAAAATAAGTAGGCTGAATTTAACTTAAACTCTAATAAATGAGCTTCAAGTTATGATTATACCGATAAAAAACAAGTATATAGTCCGTTTATGAATTTCTCAAAAGAAATTTAAGAAATTACGAAGTATTTTTTACTGCGTGCTACATACTTGTTCTTTTGCGTAGCAAAAGCTTATTATAGGGTAAAGCATAATAAAAATGAATTTGCATACTTGCGAAATCATATCAATGAAACTGTGAATTTTTTTACTTCGTACTCTTGTAACTGTAAGCAGAAGTGATTTTGCGAAATTGCGTTTAGCTAAATTTAAGGGCTAAAAGAGAAAATCTTGTCCTTCATTTAAAGGAAACTGACTTTACAAATAATACAAAAAATTTAGGACAAAATTCTCATCAAAATTTATTAAATTTGATAAGGGAAAATCCTGTTAAGTTTAATTGAGCCAAGAAAATTCTGTTAAATTTAATTGAACCTAAATTTTATCGCCCTAACTTACAAATATAAGTTAGGGCTAAAATTTAATCTTCTCTGTGATTAAAGCCCTTTTCATCGCTAAAATCAGAATTAGCAAGCCTTTTGAGTTGGCGGTATCGTCTTTGGGCATCAGCCTTGTTTTTAGAAAAAAGCTCATTTGCTTCTTGGGGATTACTCTTTTTTAGGGAATTATAACGAACCTCGTTCATTAAAAAGGCTTCATAAAGCGACCAGTCAGGCTCTTTACCCACCAAAACAAGAGGATTTTTACCCTCATCTTGCAAACGAGGATCAAAGGTATAAAGTGGCCAATATCCACATTTTGTAGCTAAATCACCCTGATCTCCTGAATGTCCAAGCCCTCCCTTTATGCCGTGTGCTATGCAAGGGCTATAAGCTATGACTAGGGACGGTCCATCATAAGCCTCAGCGGCTATGATAGCCTTTATTAGGTGGTTGTAGTTTGAATTTGAGTTGACCTGTGCTACGAAGATGTAGCCATAGGTCATTGCTATTTGCCCTAGATCCTTTTTTTGCACAGGCTTTCCAGCAGCGGCAAACTGCGCTACTGCTCCTGTTCTTGAGGACTTTGAGCTTTGTCCTCCTGTGTTTGAGTAAACCTCAGTATCTAGCACAAGTATATTGACATTTTCCCCGCTTGCTAGGACATGATCTAAGCCTCCATAACCTATATCATAAGCCCAGCCATCTCCACCGAATATCCAGTGTGATTTCTTGCTTAGATACTGTTTAAGCTCTAAAATTTCCTTTGCTGCCTTGCTTTTATCGCTTTGAAGCAAGGGGATCATTTTATTTCTAAGATCAACAGAGGCAGTAGCATTTTCCTTTTGAGCTATCCATTCCTTAAAGGTAGCAGATAGGGCATTTGAAACCTCGTTCATATTTTCATTCATTATATTTTCTATGCGGTTTCTAATGGTTTCAGTGGCTATCTTCATACCAAAGCCAAATTCAGCATTATCCTCAAAGAGTGAATTTCCCCAAGCAGGTCCATGTCCGCTTTGAACGCTTTTTCTGTAAGGAGTTGAAGGAGCTGAGCCTCCATAAATTGAGCTACAACCTGTGGCATTTGCTATGATCATCCTTTCTCCAAAAAGCCTTGTGATTAGAGTTATATAAGGGGTTTCGCCACATCCAGGACAGGCTCCGTGAAATTCAAAAAGAGGCTGGGCAAACTGTGCTCCTTTGGTGTTTTCCTTTGCCATAATGTCATCTTTATAACGAACCTTCTTAAACAAATAATCCGCATTTTCTTGCTCCCCACTTTCTATCTCCTCATCCAAGGGCACCATCACCAAGGACTTTTCCTTTGAAGGACACTCCCTTGCACAAAGCTCACAACCCGTGCAATCAAGAGGGGATACTTGAATTTTATATTTAAGCTTATGCTCCTTTGTGCCCTTTGCATCCAAATTATGCTCCTTAACCCCCACAGGAGCTTTTTCTAACTCCTCATCATCTATGAAAAAGGGTCTAATTACAGCGTGAGGACAAACAGAGGCACATTGATTACACTGAATACAATTTTCTTGTATCCAGCGAGGTACCATAACCCCAACCCCTCTTTTTTCAAACTCTGTTGTCCCACTTTCAAAATGCCCATCCTCATAACCCACAAAGGCAGAAACAGGAAGATCATTGCCCTTAGCCTTTTCCATGGGTCTTGCTATTTTTTCCACAAATTCAGTGCCCTTGTAGGCATGAACTTCTTCTTTTTCTCCAAGAACTAGATCTTTCCAAAGAGGATCAACTTCTACTCTAATCAAACCCTCCCCTCCTATATCAATAGCCTTGTAATTCATCTCAACTATACCCTCGCCCTTTTTGACATAGGTTTTGTGGGCTAATTCTTTCATAAATTTCTTAGCATCTTCAAAGGGAATGATCTCTGTGAGTTTAAAAAATGCCGATTGCATAATGGTATTTGTGCGGTTTCCTAGCCCTATGTCCCTTGCTAGTTTTGTGGCATTTATTATGTAAAAATTCACCCTCTTTTGAGCCAAGGTCTTTTTAACGCTATCAGGAAGGTGTCTAATGGTTTCCTCAGCACTCCAAATGCTATTTAGCAAGAAGGTGCCATCCTCTCTAATGCCCTCTAAGATGTCATAAATTTCAAGATAAGCAGCAACGCTACAAGCTATAAAATGCGGAGTTGAGACAAGATAGGTTGAGCGAATGGGATTTTTAGAAAAACGCAAATGACTTCTTGTATAGCCACCGCTTTTCTTGCTATCATAGGCAAAATAAGCTTGGGCATATAGATCTGTGCTATCTCCTATGATCTTAATTGAGTTTTTATTAGCCCCCACAGTCCCATCAGCACCAAGTCCGTAAAAAAGACACTCAGTGGTGCTTTCACTAGCTAGTGAGATCTTTTGTTTGAGCTCCAAAGAAGTGTTGGTTACATCATCTACTATGCCAACAGTAAAGCCATTTTTAGGCTCGTCCTTTTTAAGCTCCTCAAAAACAGCAAACATCTGAGAAGGATCCACATCCTTGCTTGAAAGCCCATAACGACCCCCAATGATCAAAGGCGCATTTTCCTTACCATAAAAGGCTACGCACACATCAAGGTATAAGGGCTCCCCTAAGGAGCCTGGTTCTTTTGTCCTATCAAGGACGGCTATTTTTTTAACCGTTTTTGGCATTACATTGAAAAAATATTTTAGGCTAAAGGGTCTGTATAAATATACCTTTAAAATGCCTACCTTTTCGCCATTAGCACGAAGATGATCCACAACTTGTTCTAAATTTTGCGTTACAGAACCCATAGCTATGATGATTCTATCAGCTTCTTTATCCCCATAATACACAAAGGGCTTATACTCCCTACCTGTGATCTTAGAAATTTCTTGCATATACTCATCAACTATCTCAGGCAAGGCATCGTAAAAGCGGTTTGTAAGCTCTCTTGTTTGAAAATAAATGTCATCATTTTGTGCTGTGCCGCGAGTTTTAGGATTTTCAGGGGTCAAACAGTTATCTTTAAACTCCCTAACTGCTTCTTTATCAAGAAGTCTATCAAAATCCGCATAGTCCATTAATTCTATCTTTTGAATTTCGTGGCTTGTGCGAAAGCCGTCAAAAAAGTGTAAAAAAGGCACTCGCCCCTTAATAGCAGCCAAATGAGCAAGTCCTGCTAGATCCATAACCTCTTGCACTGAGTGAGAACAAAGTATGGCAAAGCCTGTTTGTCTTGCTGCGTAAATATCTTGATGATCTCCAAAGATAGATAAGGCCTGTGAGGCTATGGATCTGGCTGCTACATGGATCACGCAAGGAAGAAGCTGTCCGGCTATTTTGTACATATTTGGAATTTTAAGCAAGAGTCCTTGAGAGGCTGTGTAGGTAGTGGTTAAGGCACCAGCTTGCAAGGAGCCGTGAACTGTCCCAGCTGCACCTGCCTCACTTTGCATTTCTACCACCTTAACAGGTACTCCAAAGAGATTCTTCTTGCCCTGAGAAGCCCATATATCTGTGTAATCTGCCATAGGCGAACTTGGCGTGATAGGATAAATCCCCGCAACCTCAGTAAAGGCATAGGACGCATAAGCAGCCGCCTCATTTCCATCCATAGTCTTCATCTTCTTAGCCATAACAACTCCTTAAACTAGCTTTGAGTTTTGAAATGATACCTTGTTTGACTTAATTTTTACTTAAATTATATTTAAAAAGTAATTTATTTGTAAAATTCAAGCCTCTTTAAACCCTCAAAATAAAATTGCGTATTATACAGTATAAACTTTAACTCGTTATAATTTTAATCAAAATTCAAGGATTTTTATGCCAAAGAGAACAGATATTTCAACCATTTTGCTTATAGGAAGCGGACCCATAGTCATAGGACAAGCTTGTGAGTTTGATTACAGCGGCACTCAGGCTGCAAAAACCCTCAAAGAGCTTGGCTACAAGGTGGTTTTAATCAACTCAAACCCTGCGACCATTATGACAGACCCACAGTTTGCCCACTCTACCTACATAGAACCCATCACCAAAGAAAGCCTGCTTCGTATCATAGAAAAAGAAAAAATTGATGCGATTTTACCCACTATGGGCGGACAGGTTGCCCTAAATGTAGCAATGGAGCTTTTTGAAAGTGCTGAATTTAAAGAAAAATTCAAAAGTGTCAAATTCCTTGGTGCAAATCCCGAAGCCATTAAAAAGGGCGAGGACAGGCAGGTTTTCAAAGAGTGTATGAAGAAAATCGGTATGGATTTGCCTCGCTCTGCCTACGCTTATGATTACGAGGAAGCGCAGAGGGCTGCTACTGAAATAGGCTTTCCGCTGATGATTAGAGCCTCTTATACGCTTGGAGGGGCTGGTTCTGGGGTGGTTTATAATATGGATGAGTTTAAAGAACTAGCCACACAAGCTCTATCTTTAAGCCCCATACACGAAATTTTAATCGAAGAAAGCCTGCTTGGATGGAAAGAATTTGAGATGGAGGTAATTCGCGATAAAAACGACAACTGCATCATAGTGTGTAGCATTGAAAATGTCGATCCTATGGGCGTTCATACGGGAGATAGCATTACGGTTGCACCTGCTTTGACACTGACAGATAAAGAATATCAAGTAATGCGAAACGCTTCCTTTGCCATTTTGCGTGAAATTGGCGTTGATACAGGGGGTTCAAATGTGCAATTTGCCATAAACCCACAAAGCGGCCGGATGATAGTCATTGAAATGAATCCTCGAGTTTCTCGCAGCTCAGCCCTTGCAAGTAAGGCAACAGGCTATCCTATCGCAAAAGTCGCCACGCTTTTGGCTGTGGGCTTTTCACTTGATGAGATAAAAAACGACATTACAGAAACTCCCGCTAGCTTTGAGCCTGTGATTGATTACATAGTTACTAAAATTCCTCGCTTTGCTTTTGAGAAATTCCCATCAGCTGACACCACGCTTGGCACGGCGATGAAAAGCGTTGGCGAGGTAATGGCGATAGGCACAAGTTTTAAAGAGAGCATTCAAAAGGCTTTATGCTCACTTGAAAGGGGGCTTTGCGGCTTTGATTTTATGCTTTGCGATAAAAATGAGCTAATTTTCAATGTGAGAAATCCTAATGAAAAGCGGCTTTTGTATCTCGCACAAGCCTTTAGAGAGGGCTTTGAGATTGATGAGCTTTACGCACTTTGCAAGATTGATAAATGGTTTTTGGGGCAGATTAAGGAAATTGTGGAGTTTGAAAAGCAAATCGATATGGATATTTTAAATGATAAAGATAAATTAAGACTTGCTAAATCAATGGGCTTTTCAGATAAAATGCTAGCCTTTTTAATTAACAGCAAGGATAATTTAGAGCTAAGCCAAAATGACATTTATTACGCAAGGGAAAAGCTTGGCATAAGGGCTATTTATAACGAGGTAGATACTTGTGCTGGGGAGTTTGAGGCACTTACGCCCTATCTTTACTCTACTACAAATGAAAATGAGGGGCTTGAGGATTTGGGGGGATTGAGTGGAAATGCCTTGAATTTAAGCGAGAATTCAAATGGAGAGAATTTGCTGAATTTGAAGGGACATTCAAGTGAAAATTCAAGTTCGCACGGCGAGAATTCACAAAAAATTTGTCATTCTGAGGGAGTGCGTAGCACGAGCGAAGAATCTACTAAGAACGGTAAATGTTTGAATTCACAAAGAGCTTCTTCGCTTTCTTTGAAAGCTCAAAATGACAAGAGCGACAAGAATTCAAATAATTCAAAAACTTCCATAAATTCTACGCCAAATTCAAACAAAAATCCACAAAAAAAAGTAATGATTATAGGTGGGGGTCCAAATCGCATAGGACAGGGCATTGAGTTTGATTACTGCTGCGTTCACGCTTGTTTTGCACTCAAAGATTTAGGCATCAAAACCATAATGTATAATTCAAACCCTGAAACCGTCTCCACAGACTATGACACAAGCGATATTTTATATTTTGAGCCAATAGACTTTGAGCATTTAAGAGCTGTGATTGAAAAAGAAAAGCTAGATGGCATAATCGTTCATTTTGGAGGACAAACCCCGCTTAAATTTGCCAAAAAATTAAGTGCCTTTGGAGCGAGGATTATAGGCACAAGCGCGAGGGTTATTGATTTAGCAGAGGATAGAAAAAAATTTGCTGAATTTATCAATAAAATCGGCATAAATCAGCCCAAAAACTCAAGCGCCACTAGCGTGGAGGAAGCCGTTTTAAAAGCTAGTGAGATAAATTATCCTGTTTTGGTGCGTCCTAGCTATGTGCTTGGAGGGCGTGCTATGCGTGTGGTGCATAGTGAAGCTGAGCTTAGACTTTATATGCAAGAGGCTGTGGATGTGAGCGACAAGGCTCCTGTTTTAATCGATCAGTTTTTGCAAAATGCCATAGAACTTGATGTAGATGCCATTAGCGATGGGGTAAGTGTCTATGTGGGTGGCATTATGAAGCACATTGAAGAGGCTGGAATTCACTCAGGTGATAGTGCTTGTGCCTTGCCTCCTTGTGATTTGGATCCCAAGCTTATAGATTTAGTCAAGCAAAAAACCAAAGATATAGCCCTAAATTTAGGAGTTGTTGGGCTTTTAAACATACAGTTTGCCATTTATAACAATGAGCTTTACATAATAGAAGTAAATCCCAGAGCCTCTCGCACCGTGCCCTTTGTCAGCAAGGCAACAGGCCTGCCACTCGCAAAGGTAGCTACTCGCGTAATGTGGCAAGGAAATTTAAAAGAAGCCCTTGAATTTTATGATGAGTATAAGATGGTTTGTGAAAAAGATGGAATTTTACAGCCTAAAAAGATGAGTTTTAGCTCGGTTAAGGAGGCGGTTTTTCCTTTTGCAAAGCTTAGCGGTAGCGATTTAGAACTAGGTCCTGAAATGCGTTCAACAGGAGAGGTAATGGGCATAGGAAAGGACTTTGAAACAGCCTATGCAAAGAGTCAAATTTCAGCCTTTAACGACTTGCCAAAGGGCGGGGCTGTGTTTATCTCGCTAAAAGATAGGGATAAAATTCACGCAAAGGCTGTGGCTAGTGCTTATTTAAAGCTTGGCTTTAAGCTAGTTGCTACGAGTGGCACTTGTAAGGCTATTTGCGAGAGTGGTTTAGAATGTGAGCTTGTTTATAAGATTTCAGAAGGACGTCCTAACATAGAGGATAAGCTTAAAAACAAAGAAATTCAACTTGTCATCAATACAAGCGATGAAAAAAGCTCAAAAAGCGATACAAAAAGGATTAGAGCCAGTATAACCCGCTTTAAGATTCCATATTTTACAAATTTAAGAGGTGCTACTGTTGGAGCAAGGGCTATAAAGATCATGCAAGATGGAGGCTATCTTGATGTAAAAAGCTTGCAAGAATGGCTTTGTGCCAAATGAGACTTGTTTTTTTATTTTGTCTCTTGGCTCTTTCTTGCCTTGCAAATGAGGAAAAGCTAACTAAGTTAAAGCTTTTTAAGCTTAGCTCGTCAAATTTCATACACGCTCTTGCTTATGCTAGTGAGGATAATTTTATGAGGCTTGATCTTTACTCAAATTTTAAGCTTAAAGAATGCTACTTGCACGAGGATTTGCGTGAGAGGATAAATACGCTTGATCAGATCTTGCAAGAAAACAAGCTTAAAATCATACTTTATGACTGCTTTCGTCCAAATGAGGTACAAAAAATAGCCTGGCAGCTCATCAAAGATGAAAGGTTTGTTGCCAATCCCTACAAAAACGGCTCAAATCACAGCAGGGGCATAGCACTTGATCTAGGCTTAGCGGATTTAAACGGCAAGGCTTTAAAGATGCCCACTGAATTTGATGATTTTTCACAAAGAGCAAGGAGTGATTTTGAATGCAAAGAAAGCGAAAAAGAAAAGTGTCAAAACAGAGAGCTTCTAAAAATGATAATGCAAAAGGCTGGCTTTAAGGGAATAAAAAGCGAGTGGTGGCATTTTGAGGCTGATTTTAGGGGACTAAGTAGGCAAGAATTAAGACAAAAATATCCCCTCTTAGAGCTAAGATAGCTATGATTTATCTAGCACAAACTGACACCACAGCAGGCTTTTTAAGCAAGGATTATAAAGAGATAAACAAGGCTAAAAAAAGAGACCTAAATACCCCTTGCATACTTACAATGGCTTATTTTAGCGAGCTTTTATGTTTCGTGCGTGTGCCAAAAGTGCATAAAAATCTCGTGCGAAGGGCGAGAAAGACAAGTTTTATTTACAGCAAAAAATTCACAAATTTAAATAAAACGAGGCTTGATGCTTTATCAAAGCCTAGTTCTTTTAATAAAATAGCTTTAAAAAATGAGATAAATTTAGCTAGCTTAAAAAGCAAGGGCTTGAATTTAAATAAAAATTCAAGCTCCCTAGCTTGTAGGGTGGTTAAAGACTGTGTGCACTGTGAGTTTTTAAGGAAAAACGGAGCCTTTTTTTCAAGCTCAGCAAATTTGCACAAGGAAGAATTTAGCGAAGAAAGAGCAAGAAAAATTGTGCTTGAAAATTGTGGCAAGATCATTGATGAGGATCTTTTTGAAGGAGTTGCTTCAAAACTAATCTTGCTTTCAAGGATGAAAAAAAGAAGGCTTCGTTGAATTTTAGCTTTTGTTGTGTAGGCTAGGTTTAAAAATTGCTTTTAAAATTTAGACTCAAGACAACTTAAGCTGATTTTGCCTTATCATTTTTAATAAGATTTTATATAAAGCTTGATCTTGAATTTTCGTGTTATATTAAATTTTATTTCTTTTAGATGAAGCAAGAAATTTTCTTTTTTGATTTCTTATCAATTTAGCTAAGCTATGCTTGGTAAAAGCTCTTCTACTACGCAGTTGCAAGAACAAGAAGCAAAGAAAATTCACAGTTGCATTTATGTGATTGTTGGCAAACTCATTTTTAGAATGCTTAACACGGCCTTGTGCTTTAGCACCTTCTTGCAAAGACACGAGCGAAGCATTGCAAAAAATCTACAAGTTCATCATAAGCTTTGCAAATATCGCTAAATATCGCTATAAATTATACTAGATTCTAAGTCTGCAAAGCTAGATAAAATAGGCAAAAGATATAGAACAATTCTTTACAACTTGCGTATAAACACTAGCTTAGCGTTTTTAGCATATACTTTTAGCATACCTTCTTGTAAAGTGGCAAGTGCGTAGCACGAAGTAAAAACACAGATGTCTTTTTACCAACCTCACGCACACGCTTTGCACGCACACGCTTGCACCTTACTATTTTAGCTCCTTCTACTACGCAGTTGCAAGATGAAATGAAGCAAAAAATAACTCTCAACAATTTTTATTTCACCTTTTTGAAATATTTTCATATTCTTGTGCAATTAAGTTTCTAAGTTACTTAAACATCTTAGATAAAGACTTTTACGAAATATGACAAATTTTTGCAATTTTTATGGCTTTAAGATCAAGGCAGAAATATTTAAGAATCTCTTTAAATTTAGCCTCTGAAATTCTGAAACGATTAATATACTTGTTTCTCACCTTGTAAATCGTAACTTAAAGCTTATTTATTAGAGCTTAAGTTTGATTTAGACTTTATTTAATCAACCTTTAAAACCTATTAGCTTTGCCAAAAAGGCTTGTGATTTACTTTTGAAAAAAACTGTTTGTGAAATAAAAGGAGCTTGTTTTTAAATGAAGTTCATTTTTTCATAAACTAGCTTAAATTAAGAAACTGTGCCTTGCTAAAAAATCTAAGCCTTATAAGAAGACTTCATTTTGATGAAAAAGCTAGGCTTTGTCTGAGAAATTTTATTTTAATTAAAAAGTTTAACAAAAAATTTAATTTGGCAAAGAAACTTAACAAAAAAGCTATTCCTTGAAATTTTGCCTTAAATTTAATAACTAAGAAGATTTAAATCCTTCAAAATTAAGCATTTTTAAATTTCGCAGTTTAATGAAATGGGTGAATTTATACCAAGTTTAGCGCATTAAAGCATAAATTCTAGCTCTTTTGATAAATAAAAGGTTGATTAAATTTGGATTTTAAAAAGTGTTGTGTGAATTTAAGACTAGTTAGAGATAAAAAAGAGCCTATTTCTAGGCTCTCACAAAGGAAAAACAAAACAATCTGGTGACCCATACGAGACTCGAACTCGTGTTACCGCCGTGAAAGGGCGATGTCCTAACCGCTAGACGAATGGGCCAAAATACTAAGCTCTTATTGTTTTGCAAAGCCTTGCTAAAACTAAGAAAGCTAAATTTAGCTTGGTTGTAAGCTTAGATTTTGTCTTTAAAATTCTTTGAGCTTAAAGCAAAGTTTGATTATACTATTATAGCACTTAAATATCCCTTAAAAGACAAGCTCTTAAAATGGCAATTGTTACTTTGAGCTAAAATGAGCTAGGATTTTTTCTAAGTCATTTTAACAAAGCTTTATGCAATTTTTCATTCTTGATTTTAGATCTAAATTTAACTTCTTTGAAGTGCGTGAAAAATTTCCTTGCTGTGAAATTTAGCTAAGTTAGCCTTTGCATAGCCACTTTTTATTTACAGTTGCAAGAGTACGAAGCAAAAAATTCTTTATGTCGTTGATATATTTTCGCGCCTTTACAAATTCAAATTTGACATACTTTATTCTACAGCAAGCTTTTGTTGCTTTTACTACGCAGTTACAAGACAAAACGAAGTAAAAAATTTGCAAGTCGTTGTAGGATTTGAGATTATCGCTGTAAATTTCACACTCGTTAAGTTCCGCAAAATCCTTTATTATGGATAGCAACTCTTTTGCCAAGCAATGTTTAAGCACTTGTGTATAAATATATCCGTTGCGTTTTAGTATGCCTTCTTGCAAAAAGACAAGTGCCTAGCACGAAGTAAAAACATAGATGTTTTCGTGCAAACCCCACGCCCACACTTAAAAGGCAAAAATTTAGCTTTTTAGCCAAGCCACGCACTCGCCTTGCCCCCCTCTGCTTACAGTTGCGAGTGTAACGAAGTAAAAAATAGCTCTCATCAACTTCAAGCTAAGCATTCATTTTCTAAATAAACTTTGCTTGTTTTGTAAAGAAACTTAGTTTTGCTGATTTTTTGCACTTTTTTGATCTTAAAACCTTGCTGCACAGTTGCATTAACACAAGGGCAAGAAAGCTTTCAAAAAGGACGATTTACTTACTAAAAGATTAGCACAAAAACATTCTAAGCATTGCTAAAATTTTAGCTCAACAGTGTAGAACAAAAATATATACTAAGATTGATTTTACCAAACTTTTAGCTCTAAGTATATAAGCTAAAAGTATAAATCGCCAAATAAGTTTATAAAAAACATTTTTTATCTTATTTTTATAATAAATAAAGTTTAAATGTTATATAATACAAAATTAGTTTTATATTTTTAGCAAGGATCAAGCTGACAAGGTCTTCTATCTTGTATTTGATCTTGCAAGAGGAGAACTTATGGGAATTTCAAGCGTGGTTTTACTCGCCATAGCACTATCTATGGACGCCTTTGCTGTGTCTTTGTGCAAGGGCTTTGCTGTAAAAAGGCTTAATGCTAGGCATTATCTTACTGTTGGGGCTTATTTTGGTGGCTTTCAGGCTCTAATGCCAAGTGTGGGATATCTTGTAGGTGGCACTTTTAGTGCCTTTCTTGGCAAGATAGATCATTATATAGCCTTTGTTTTGCTTTGTTTTATAGGCTTAAAGATGATTAAAGAAAGCTTTAATAAAGAAGCAAAGAGCGAGGGTGTATTTGAGTTTAAAACCATGCTCACACTTGCCGTGGCTACTAGCATAGATGCCTTAGCCGTTGGTGTTAGCTTTGCCTTTGTGGAATTTGATAGTATAACTGTGTGGCAAAGCATAGTTTTAATAGGTCTTATAACCTTTTGCATCTGTGCCTTGGGCTTGAAGATAGGCTATCAATTATTCTGTAATAGCCTTGGTGAGAGGCTTGGCAAAAGGGCTGAGTTTGTAGGAGGGCTAGTGCTTGTAGGACTAGGCTGTAAGATCTTGGCACAGCATTTGTTTGAGGCCTGATCTTAGAATTTGCCAAAAAATAAGGTATAAATTTAGGATCAATTAAACTTAATGCGAAGTATCTACGAATTGTTAGATATTTTTGCCATTGCTAAATTCAACTCAATAAAACTCTCTCTTATCAATTTTAATAAATTTTGACAAGAATTGTGTCCTACATTTTTCGTCTTAATTTTGTTTCTTTATAAATGAAGGATAAAATTTTTTGGCTCAATCCAACTTAAGCGGATTATTTCTTATTTATTTTTAGTCCGGTTTCATACAAATCTTGCCTTTATATTTTGATATTTATCTAAATTCTATATCTTTTAAATAAATTAAGAACTTCTATTTCATCTTTAAATTTAGCTAAGCTATGCTTGGCAAAGCCTTAGAAATTCATAATTGCATTAATATAATTTCACGAGTACGCAAACTCGTTTGCATTATGCTTTACCCTATATTATGCCTTTTCAAGAAGTAGCAAAGGCATAATATTTTATAAAACATAGTGCAAACGAGTTTGCAAAGAAACACAAGCACATAAACGAAATTGTGAGCTTTTTTACTTCGTGCTCTTGCAACTGTAAGCAGAAGTTTGCAAAGTTTAAAGTAGCTAAATTTCGACTTGCCAAATTTAATGGCTCAAAGAGAAAATTTTATCCCTCACTTAAAAGAAATAGAATTTAGATACAATGCGAAAATTCAGCAACAATATAAAATCTTGCTAAAAATGATAAAATAAAATCTGCTTAATTTTAATTGAGCCAAGTTGCTAAAAAAATAATCCGTTTCAGTTGTCTTAAACTAAAATTCATTCCAAAATCACAACTTTTTTGTATAATTATCATCAAAAAGGCTTGAAGAGAATTTTTACCTTTGTGCTTGTTTTTGTAGCTTTTTAACAATAAAGCCCAATTTTGAACAAAAAATTCACACCCTTTTACAAAAAATTCAAAGTAAAAAGCAAAAAGCAAAAACAAAAATCCGAATTCAAAACAAAAAATTCAAGCTTTTTAAAACAAAATTCACATTTTTTAAGTTAAAACAAGTCTTTTTAAGCTAGTTTAAAGTTAAATTTACATATGATTTTGTTTTTTAAAGGTTTTGATACTTTTTTTAAAAAGCTTTGAATTTAAATTTGTTAAGTAGTAATGGCGACAAGGTGGTTTGCAAGGTTTGCGGACTCGGATTAAGACGAACTAGCTTGCAAGGTTTGCAAGCTTACTTGCTAAAAGCCAGCTTGTAAGAGGTGCGGTAGTTTGCAAGACTTGCAGATTAAATCAAGATAAGCCAACTTGCAAGATCTAAGCCACTTTGCAAGTGGCAAAGTAGCTTGTAAGGCTTGTGGGCTGAATGGCTAGGACAACTTTATAAGATTTTGCAGACAGTTAAGACAAAGCCTTAATAACAAGCAAATAGTAAGCAAATAACAAGCATTTTTTATCCAAAAGTGATGATTACTTGCAAGGCATTTTTAATAATAAAGCAAAAATTAACAAGCAATGGCATCAAATAGAATTTAGATATAATACGAAAAATTTAGGACAAAATCTTTATCAAATTTTATTAAAATTGATAAGAGAAAATCCTATTAGAGTATCTTGAGCCATAAATAAAGCAAAAGTCTTAGAATTTTCTCAAAAACAAGCTTTTGTTTTATCCAAAAAAGAAGATAGTCGCCTTTATTTTCATCTTAAAAAGGATTGATCATAAAATTTTTATTCAATAATTTAATAGTCATTGTTATGTTTTCTACTCTTTCATACGCTAATTGCCAAAAAAAGCTCTTTGATTTAACTGTTATGGAAGGCACAAGCACGGAGGAGATCTTAGAGGAATTTGCTTTAAGATGTGATTTTAGCA
>NZ_QHLI01000011.1 GCF_006864425.1 Campylobacter troglodytis
GCTTTTAAAAGACGAAAGACTTATGAAAATCGCCGCAAACTACGGCGTTTCAGTGCCTCAGCTTTGCATTCGCTACTGCTTAGAACTTGGAGTTTGCCCTCTGCCAAAGAGTGCAAATCCTGCCCACATAGCAAGCAACGCTCAGCTTGATTTTAGCATAAGTGAGGCGGATATGGGGGTGCTGAAAGGGCTGGCGTTTAGGGACTACGGCGAACATTCATATTTTCCTGTTTTTAGTGGAAAGTAGGGGGTTTTGTGTTGCAACGGCTTGTCTTTTTTGCTTCGTGCTTTCGCACTCGCAACCCGTTGGGTGAGTGCTTTTTAGGGAGACGCTTTGCAAGGCTTAAAAGCCTTGCTCCGCTCGTTTCGTTTGCTTCGTGCGGATGAACTTAATTGTTCTATCCGCACTCGTTTGCTCGTGCAACCCTAAAAATCATCTCAAAATACTTCGCCTTGTCAAATGGTGTTTAAAAAATGGACTTCGTGCGTTAAGCCCCCTCACTTTTGCTTCGGCTTACGCCTCGCAACCCGTTGGGTGCGGAGGGGTTTGGGGGTGGGTAAATTAAATTTGTGAATTTTACGCAAATTTGCTAAAAAATTCACGCACAAGGTGTGTTTTGAACGAGAGTGTATGAGGTGAAGCATATGCAGACTACGGATTACGGAATATAGAGTACAGATTGTAGAAATTCACGCAGAGCGTGAATTTTTTTGAATGAAAGCGGACAAGGCGAAGTATTTCGAGGCGATTTTTTGCTTCGTGCTTTCGCACTCGCAACTGCAAGCAGAAAAGGGTTGTGCAGTGAAAATCGAACAAGGCTAGGTAGTCAAACCTGTCGCCGTGAGATTTTCGCAAACTCCCGCGAAGGCAGCCAAGAGATAACGCCGTTGCAAAGTAAAGAAAAAAAGAAAGGATAGAAAAATGAGAATTCTAGTCGCTTATTTCAGTGCTAGCGGCATCACGCGTGAAGTCGCCCAAAAAATCGCAAGTGTAATGAGTGAAAGCCTAAATTTAAAAGGTGCAAACGCAAATTCACAAGCAAACGCGAATAAAAGCGTAAATTCAAGCACAAACGCCCTAAATTCAGCAATCGAGCTTTTTGAAATCGCTCCAAAAGTGCCTTACAGCAAGGCTGATTTAGACTGGACGAACGAGCAAAGCCGCACCACGCTTGAATGCAAGGACAAAGCCTCCCGCCCAGAGCTTGCTAAAATGGCTGACATATCAGGCTTTGACGCCGTTTTTATTGGCTTTCCTGTGTGGTGGTATAATGCACCACATATCATTTTTAGCTTTTTAGAAAGCACAGATTTTAGTGGAAAAATCATCGTCCCCTTTTGCACGAGCGGGGGCAGCGGCTTAGAGGGCGCACCGCGTGATATGCAAAAATCCGCCCCAAATGCGATTTTTAAGCAAGGCAAACGCTTTGATTTTGGCGAAAGCAGAGCAAGCGTGCGAAAATGGCTTGAAAGCTTGAATTTAGGCTGATTTAGCATTTTTTGTTACAATGAGACAAACAACAAAAGGAAGAAAAATGAATGATGAAAATTTTAACTCACGCGAAATCCAAAACGAAGAACGACGTGAATTTGTAAAAAATTCAGCAAAGTTTGCGGGCATAGCAATGTTTGCTAGCACCTTGCCCTTAATGGCACAAACGAAAGGAAAGACAATGAACTTAACACCAATAGCACAGGATAATTACTCAAAACTTTTTGGCAAGGCGAGAATAGAACTTGCGAAAACCGACCCTGAATTTATAGAAAATTACGCAAATTTCGCCTTTGATGAAGTGTTTGCACAAAGCACAAAGCTTGATTTGCAAACTCGATTAAAGCTCATTTTAGGCGCACTCGTTGCAGCACAAGGACTGAATGAGTTTAAAACTATGCTTACAGCTGCACTTAAAAATGGTGTAAATCCTGTGGAAGCAAAAGAAATTTTGTATCAAAGCACACCTTACATAGGTATAGGCAAAAGTATGGATTTCATCATCGCTTGCAATGAAGTGTTCAAGGCTCAAGGCATAAAAATGCCCCTTGAAGCTCAAAGCACAACAACAAGAGAAAACAGGCAAGAAAAAGGCTTAGAGGTGCAAAGAAGGTTTTTTGGTGCTGGTATTGATAAAAGTAACGCTACAGCTCGTGCTGATGTAAAGCACATACGCCACTTTTTGAGTGCAAACTGCTTTGGGGATTATTACACAAGGGGTGGGCTTGATTTGAAATTCAGGGAGCTTTTAACCTTTGTTATCCTTGCAAGTCTTGGTGGAGCGGATGCACAAGTAAAAGCTCACATACAGGGCAATTTAAACATAGGTCATAACAGGGCTTATCTCATCGAAGTTGTAACCGCACTTGTGCCTTACATAGGTTATCCTAGAAGTTTAAATGCGTTGGCAGCCATAGATGAGCTGACCTTGAAGAAAAAGTAGGATTTTTCATTATATATTAAAGATATATTTTAAAAAGGATTTAAACGATGATGGCGATTCACTCATTTTTATACAAACTTTTCAGCCTAAAAGAGGGCGAGTTTAAGCTTTTAATACTCTCTTTTGGCTTTATCTTTGTGCTTTTTAGCTCCTACTCCTTACTTCGTCCCATAAGAGATGCCCTAGGGCTTACAGGAGGGCAAGATGAGCTAAAATGGCTATTTTTGGCTACTTTTATTTCTTGCATACTATCCTCTCTATTCTTAATGTGGTTTGCTACTAGGATTAAAAGAAGATTTTATATGGATGGGGTGCTTGTATTTTTTGGCTTAAATTTATTATGCTTTTATCTTGCGATGAGAGGCATTGATGCTAAATCAGATGGCTTTATCTGGCTTTGTAGGATCTTTTATGTTTGGGTTAGTGTTTTTAATCTTTTTACCTTTTCTTCTGCTTGGAGTGTAATTGCTGATCTTTTTAACAAAGAAGCTAGCAAAAGGCTTTTTGGCATTATAGCTGCTGGGGCAAGTTTGGGTAGCATTGCTGGGGCAGGTTGTGTTGCCTTTTTGGTTAAGTTTTTGGGGGTAAATAATATCATCTTTATTTCTATGTTACTACTTTTCATAGCCCTTTTGCTTAAAAATTTGATGATAAAAGAGCTTAAAAATTTTGAATCAGATCTAAGCCGTTTTGACAAAACCATAGGCGCGAAAAATCCATTCGTAGGCTTTTCTTTAATCATCAAAAGCCCTTATTTGCTAGCTTTATGTGCTTTTATTCTGCTACTTACCAGTGTTTCGACCTTTTTGTATATGGAACAAGCGCGCATTATCAGGGAATTTTTTCCAACCCGCGAGGCAAGAATTGCTGCCTTTGCGAATATTGATTTAACCGTGCAAATCTCAGCCCTTATCATACAAATCTTTCTTACCGCTCAAATCGCCAAATTCTTTAAGCTCACTGCTTTGCTTGGCACACTTGGCTTTGTGGTGTGCGTGGGCTTTGTAGTGCTTGCTTTTACGCATCCAGCGTTTATACCTTTGGCTGTGGTGATGAGTGTAAGGCGCGTGGGCGAGTATGCCCTTGTAAAGCCCGGCAGAGAAATGCTCTATGTCCCGCTGTCAAGCGATGAAAAATATAAGGCAAAAAGCTTCATAGATACAGTTGTTTATAGGGGTGGAGATGCTCTTTCAGCTCAGCTTGAAAGCTTGCTGGCAAATATTAGTATAATGCTAGTTTTATTATGTGGGGCTTTGATCTCCTTTGTGTGGGGGCTTTTGGGCGTGTTTTTAGGAAGAAGATATGAAAGATAGGCTTTTGAGTTTAAGGACTTATTTTAAGATTGTTTTTAGCTTTAATCCTTGGCTGAATTTAACAATGTTTAAGCTTTTGCGTGATTTTTTTAGCTTTAATGCCTTTGACAGTGCTTGTTTGAATTTGTAATTTTTCTAAGTTAATGCCTTTGAATGTGCTTATTTAAATTTATAAATTGATTGAATTTAATGTGTGAATTTTTATGCAAATTTAAATTCAACTGTGTTGTTAAAGCCTCTTTACGCCTGAGTTTAAAAGGGTTAAAATTGCACATTCAATGCTTTTAAGTCCCTTAAATTTAGGATATAAATTCAAAAACTCTAATTTTTGATAATTTTAAATCTTGCTTTTTAAATTTAAATCCTATTTAAATTCAAGCTTTTGTAAAATCAAGCCTTCTTAAATTCAAGCTTTCTTAAATTTAAACTTTTTGTAAATTCAAGTTTTTTTAAATTCAAGCCTAACCGTTTTTTGAATTTAAAAGACAAGTAGGGCTTTTAATTTAAAAACCACATAAGCAAGGGCACAGAAACAAAGGTAAAAAGTATGCCAAAGGCTATGGCACTTACTGCTATGTTTGTATCTAGCCTAGCCTTTATGATTAAGGCACTTGTAAGGGTTGTAGCTGGCATGGAGCTTTGAATGATAAGTACTATTGCAGATGGGCTAAGCTCAAATTCAAAGAGCTTTAAAAAAAGAAAAAAGATCAAAGGAGCAAGAAGCATCTTAGAAAAAACAACTATAAAGGTGCTTGTGCAGCTTTTTTTAATAGCCTTGAAATTAAGTCCAAGCCCTATGGCAAAGAGTGCTACAGGGGTTGAAATAGATCCAAATAAACGCAAAGGCTCAAAGATAAACTGCGGAAGTTCTATCATCTTACACAAAAAGCCAAGCACCAAGGCTACAAAGGGAGGAAAGACAAACATCTTTTTGACATTTTCCATGAAACTTACTCTTTGCTGGCTTGCCAGAGACAAAACAAAGGGCGCAAAAAGAGCCATGGGTATGGTGGTAGCAAGGGCATCAAAGAAGATCACCTCGCTTATTGCCTGAGGGCTATTAAAAAGTGCTTGGGCTATGGCTATGCCAACTAGGGTATTTCCAAAGGTAGAAAGTAAAAACATACTAACAAGGGTAGCCCTTGAAAAGCCAAACAGCTTGCCAAGTGCCACACTAAAAAGCCCTGCCAAAAAACAAGAAGAAAATCCCATTAAAATATAAACTATAAACAAGGGATCAAAATTTAAAAAATAAGTCCTCTCAAAGATCAAACAAGGCAGGGCAAAAAAAACAGCAAATTCCAAAAATACCCTGCCTTGCTTTTTTTTAAGAAAGCCTATTTTCTTTGCAAGATAGCCCCCAGCAAGTAGGCTTAGTATGGTAAAAATAGGCACAAAGATAGACATGAACTTCCTCTTAATATAAGCTTTAAAAATGATAAATAAAAAAGTCTTAAAAAGAGTTAAAATTCAAGCTAAAATGAGCTTTGTTACAAGAAAGGGGGCGTTTTAACACATAAAAATATGCTTTTGGCATTTGCTTGCATGTAGAATATTTGGCTAAATTCAACTTAAACCAAAGGATTTTTAAGTTAAATCCTATGAAAAAACAAAGATCCATTCCAAAATTGTCTCAAAAGAAATTTAGGGAAATTTTAAGGTATTTTTTACTTCGTCTTTTAGTCTCCTCACTTTGCAAGAATTGATTTAGAGGCGAAAAAATCGCTAGGCTTTGTCAAATTTTAGAGAAAAGCTTGTGTAAAATTTTCAAAGAAATCCGCATTTTAACTCTTAAAGAGTGCGAGAAGCTTTCTGAAATGAGCTGTGAAATCGAAGATGATGAAGGTTACTTCGGTGCAAAAATAGTGCGTGGAAAAAGGGAGGGTGTGAGACTGAAAAAACACCTATGTTTTTACTTCGTGTTACACGCTCGTCCCTTTGCGATAAGGAATGCTAAAACTCAGGATAGCGTTTATACACAGATCGTAAAACACTACTTGACAAAAGAACTACTGCCTAGGACTTTGCAAATACCCTAAATGCCACAATTTACAGCGACAGCTGGAAGGCTTATGGTGGCTTGGTGAATTTGTGTGCAAAGGCACATTATAGAGTGAAACTTAGTACAAAAGAAAAGATGACACACAATAAAAAGAGACTTTGGGGTAGAAATGAAAACGCAATGTAAGAAGTCCAACACTTACACGCCAAGCGGAATGGGAGAGTCCCGGGCTATTTCCTTACGTTTTCGATTCAATTTTAACAATTGTAAACCTCAATGTCAAGGAAAACAAAATGAATGTCCACTGAGTCTGCAAATGGGCGAAATCATATCAATGTGACTGTGAATTTCTAGGGATTTGCAAAGTTTCGTTTAGAGAAATTTGGGTGAATAAAAAGCGAAAATTTTATCCTTCATTTAAAAGAAACAGAATTAAAATAAAAAATTTGGAACAAAATTCTCATCAAAATTTATTAAAATTAATAAGAGAAAATCCTGCTAGGTTTAATTGAGCCGAATCTTTTTAAAATAAAAAATTCTTAACCTTCAACACAGATTTAAAAAGTATAAATTTAAAAAATGTTAAGCTTGAAATCATTACTTTGTGCTAGTAAGGCTTTGGTTTTTAAAATTTAGCTTCTTTTTAATAAGGCCTGAATTTAAAGGCAAAATTGGGCAAAATAAAGCAAAATTTGCTCATAAACTTAAAAACACAAGATCTTTTAACAGAATTTTTTCTTATCAATTTAGGCAAATTTTAATTAAAATTTTGTCCTAAAATTATCATCTTAAAATTATGTTTGCTTTAAATGAAGGATAAAATTTTCTTTTTTAGCTATTAAATTTGGCAAGTCAAATTTTCGCAAAGCATATTTTGCTTTGTAGTTGCAAGAGCGCGAAGCAAAAACATTCTCTATGCCGTTGATGTGCTTGTGTCTCTTTGCAAACTCTAATTTGACATGTTTTACCCTATAATGTGCCTTTCTACGCAAAGGGAGGAGCATAGCGTTGTAAAAAATCCACCAAGGCACCGTAGGCTTTGAAGTTTTCTTGTAATTTTCACACTCGTTAAGCTATGCAAAGTCCCTTATAATAGACAGTAGCACCTTGGCAGAGCAAGTGTTTGAGCGTATAAAAGCTAGCCTAGCGTTTTAGCAAAACTTTTGCTTACAGTTACAAGTGCATAGTATGCAGTAAAAACATAGATGTTTTCTTGTAAGCTTAACGCCCACGCTTTATCCTTACTCTTTTAGCTCATTTTGCTCACAGTTACGAGCCCTAATGCGAGGCAAAAAATAACTCTCACGCTCTTCAATTTCACCACTCATTTTCTAAAAAAACTTCGTTTTGCTGATTTTTTCGCATTCTTTAAGGGTTAAAATGTGAATTTCTCACAAATTGCATTCACACAAACACGAGTTATTTTGCAAATTTGAGCGTCTTTTCGCCTCTAAATCAATTCCCCAAAAGTTACGAGTGTAACGAAATAAAAAATACTTCGTAATTTCTTAAATTTCTTTTGAGACAATTTGGGAATAAACCATATACTTGTTTTTCATCTAACTTTCCATACTTTAAAATGATCTTGTATCAAATTAAAGTATCTTTAGCCATTTAGAAATTCTTTGAAAAACTCCCTTGCCCATTGTGTGAATTTTTCGTTTTCTTTGATTATATCGCTTTTATTAAAGGATAAAAAATTTTCTTTATTTGCGAATTCTTTGTTATAAAAAATTTTAGATTCTTTGTAATTTTTTTGTTTTTTGGCAAGTCCAGCGTCTGTATTTGATGAATTTAACTCACTTTCCAACACAAGCAAATTCCCAAAAGAATCCCTAATATGACTAAATTCATTTTCATCATTAAAACCATATTGTTTTAGCGAGCCATTTTCCACAGCATTTTTTGGAACTATATGTTCTATAGTGTAAGAATAAGTCTTTTTGTCTCCTAATAAATTAACAAAGGCTGCAATATCCATATTATCACAACGATAACTTAGAAATAAATAGTGAAAATACTTGCCCCATTCATAATTTCCATCAGCTATCTCTTTAAAAGCTTCGTTGAAAGTTTTCCATCCTCCATTTGTGCATTTATCACAAAGTGTTTTTAGATTTTTTCTAAATTCATCTTTACTTGTCGTATATTGATAAAGTTTATACGCACTAGCATCATTAGACGAGCCAAAACCATACAACAAAATTTGAGCCTATGCGAGCAAGATAATACTCTCATCATCTAAACAACCGCCCATTTCTAGTCTAATCAAACTTGAATAAAAATAAGGATCAAGCTTTAACACAAACAAAAGCTTGAATAATTCTTTATTTTTTATAGCCTTTTTCATAATTAGCAAAAATGCCTCAAAAAATTCTTGTAAATCTTTTGAGTAATCATCAAGCCATTCTTTCAATTTTTGTGCTTTTATGTCGCCCTTAATCTTGCCCTTTAACAAGTCTTTAAGTTTTATATAAGATTCATCAGCACCATATCGATAATGCCCTATATTTGGCTCACTTAATGCGTGATAATTAAACACACGAGCTTCTAATTCTTTGCTAAAATCCTTATCACCAAGCGATGAAATTACTTCTTGTTTTCGCATTTGCGTTATGGTTTTAAAAATTACGCCAAATCTATCATTTATTGCCGCATCAAGCACTCCACCACAATGCTTATTAGAATACAAAATCAGCAAAGCTTTCAATTTATCTAAAAGCAAAAGTGGCATACCTCTGTCATTAACGGTCTGAAACATTCTAATTGCTCTACCAGAATCTTTTTCTTCAAGCCACATTAAAATCATTTTGTCAAGCACATTTAAAAGCTCTTTGGCTCTATCGCTATCTAAATTTTTCACAAGGCTTAAAATTTCTTTAAATACCTCATAAAGCCTTTTTTGCCCATCTGTTTTTATCTCTTGCTCTAATTTTGAGTTTAAACTTCCTGTTTTAGCTTGTTATAAAATTTTCTTAAAAAATTCTTGGTTGTCTTTAATCACTTGTAGGCGCAAATTATCATCATCCAAAAAATTATTGAGATTTCTATTTGGGTCCTTTGTCTTGTAATTTAAGGCATAACGAAGCATAAAAAGCGTTGTCGCCCTTTGCTGTCCATCTATTATGTCATAAATTTGTGGATTATTTGGATTTTTAGCAACAACAATGGTTCCTAAAAAATGTCCCATTTCGTCTTTTTTAGCCTTGTAAGCTTCTTTTTCAGCTTTTTCAGCCTCTAGCAAATCCTCCCACAAATCATCTAAATTACGCCCTTGCCAAGCATAATCCCTTTGATAATTTGGTATTGAAAATACATTGTTGTTAAAAATCTCTAAAACTTTACTTTTGCATTTTAATCCCCTTTTTTAAATTTATCACATAATTCTACCCAAATTAAACTAAAAATTTTAATGACAAAAAATCATCAGCGCAATCAATCAAAATTAAAACCATATATTTTCATTAAAAAAATTCTCCAATTCCACCATTATTTCACCTACATTGTCTCTTTTTTTCTTTGAACTTTGAATTTCCAAGCTTAAACCGCTCGTCAATAATGAGTGCGTTATAATTTCTACTATGAAGCTCATCTAAAAAATAATCAAAAAGCATAAAGTGCCAAGGTTCTTGCCACTTTAAATCTTTAAATTCCCTTCCTATCTCATCAAATTCAAACATATCTACGCCATACTTTTTGCGCAACTCATCGTTGAGCTTGTTTCGCTCGTCATTATTTTTGCACTCTTTGCACGCCTTTACAAATTCTTTCAAAGTCATTTTTGTCCTTTCTTTAAGATGAAATTCACGGATTTTTTTCAATTCCGTGAATTTTTTGGGTTTTTGAATTTTTTTGAAAAAAATTCGCCCCACTCTTTTTTAATACCCACCACACTCAATGGTTTGCAAGCTTTGCGAAGCAAAACCCCTTAGCAAGTGAGTAGGCTTTTGGATTTTGCCTTGCCTAACGGCTCACAATGACGAAATTTAGTGAATCTTTTTGTGAAAATGATGAAAAATTCACGCAAAAAATTTGCAAATCAACAATTTTTGTGAATTTTTTGAAATAAAAATAAATTAAGATAAGTGTTACGAGATGGTTTTAGCTAGTTATTTTTTTCTTTCGTTTTTCAAATTAAAGCTCATAAAATCAGCCTATTTCCCAAGGCAAAAATTACCAAACATTTCATCTAAAATTTCATCTCTATCAAAGCTATGTGTCCATTTTTCAATTTCTTTTATGGCTTCATTGCACTCAAAGGCAAAGAGTTCTAGGGTGCTTTCGTTTAAAAGCTCGCTTGCCCTTTGCATCATTTCACTTGCTCTCTCGCAAGAGTTGATTAAGGCTAAATTTGTGATGATAAAGCCCTCGCTATCAAGGCTGTTTAAATGGCTTTCAATGGCGATTTTTAAAGGGCTTATGTCATTTTTAGCAGATATTTTTATGAATTTAATATCTTGTAAAGCCTTAAATTTGCTAAATAAATTAAATTCTTTTGTGTGATTTTCACTTGACAAAGATCTTTTTTGCTTGGCAAATTTGCTGAATAAATCAGTTTCTCTAACGAAATTTTCACTTGATAATTTTGCATTTTGCAAGAAAAACTCAGACTTTAAATCCATTTTATTTAGCACAAAAAAGATTTTTTTATCGCAACTTTCAAGCATTTTTAAAATGTGTTCATCCTCGCTATCAAGTGGGCGAGAGCTATCAAAAAGAGCCACTATGAAATCAGCTTCTGCGAGTGCTTGAAGGCTCAAATTCACGCCTATTTGCTCGATTTTATCCTCGCTAGCTCTAATGCCTGCTGTGTCGATGATTTTAACCAAATGAGTGCCTATTTTAAGGCTTTCCTCAACCCTATCCCTTGTGGTGCCCTCAATCTCGCTTACTATGGCTCGCTCAAAAGAGAGCAAAGCGTTTAAAAGCGAGCTTTTACCGACATTTGCCTTGCCTATGATGGCGATTTTAAAACCCTCCACAAGCCCCTTTTTGCTACGAGAAATTTGCACTATCTCACGCAAAATTCTCGCATTTTCCTTGTATAAGCCCCTCGTTTTTTCAAGCAAATCCACAGGCAAATCATCATCTGCATAATCTATGCTAGTTTCCACAAATGCCAAGGTTTTCACTAAATCCGTGCGGATTTTGTTTAAAAGCTCGCCGAATTTGCCTTGTAAATTTTGGGCTATGATTTTGGCGGCTTTTTGGGATTTTGCATTGATTAAATCATTTATGGCAAGGGCTTTGAGGGGGGACATTTTGCCATTTAGACAGGCTCTTTTGCTGAATTCTCCAGCCCTTGCAAGCCTTGCACCAAATTTGACACACGCTTCTAGCAGGGTTTGAGCTAGCACAAAGCCTCCGTGGAGTTGAAATTCCACTATATCCTCTCCAGTAAAGCTGTGAGGTGCCTTAAAATAAAGCACTATGGCTTCGTCTATAAACTCGTTTTTTTCATCAAAAATTTCACATAAATGAGCGTAGCGGGGTTTTAATTTATTTTTTTTTGTAAGTTTCAAAGCGATTTTAAGTGCCGCCTCGCCGCTCAAACGCACTATGGCGATACTCCCCGCCCCGTAAGCTGTGGCGATGGCAACTATGCTTTCATTCATTTTTCTTTAAAAAATCATTTATGATGACTATCTTTTCCTCGCCGTTTTGCTTGATGCCTACATACTTGTTTGGAAAGCGTTCTCGCAGCTTTTCAAGGGCGAGTTTGACAAGCACGCCGTCAAGTGGCTTTGTCTGTGCCTTGCCCGTAGCCTCGACCCGCTCGATGATGCTTTGTAGGTAAAAGTCCATTGACTGCGATTGATTTTTTAAAAAATCAGCGATTTCAAGCCTTATTAACAGCTTGTAGCGAGAGTTTATCCAGTTGTGAAGCAAGTAAGATAGGGCTTTGTAGCGGTATGCTTCCTTGCCTATGAGCAACGCTGCGTCCTCGCCTTCAAGCTTTATGTAAATGCTGTCCTTGTCATAAACATTAAGTTCTGTAAGCTCAACCCCAAATTCACCAGCTCTTAACAAGCTTTCAAGCTTCATTCTTATCTCATCAACATAAAGCTTGGGATCAGCACCGCTTTCCTTGTGAAAGGAGTTGAAAATCTCATCATTTTTCACTGTGTATTTTGGCTTTGTTAAAATAGGCTTTTCGCTTGGCTTTGTGGCTAGATCAGCCTTATCTTCTAAATTTGATTCCTTGTTTAAATTCAACTCCTCTTTTTTAGCCAAATTTAGCTCTTCTTTTTTAAAAAAATTTGGCTTTTTTTCAAATTTAGACCTTTGTGTTTGGGCTTTTTTGTCAAATTTAGGCTTTTTCTTGCTCTTTGCTTCTATGATGACATTTTTTGCAAAAAGTCCAAAAAGCCCCTTTTTATCTTGCTGAATTATCTCATACTCCACATCCACAACAGAACAGCCAAGCTGAGATGCTGCTAGAAGCAAGGCTTGTTCTAAATTTTTAGCTTCTATTTTCATTCTTTTGTCCTTCTAGCTTTTTTTGATGATGCTCCTTGTCAAACATTTTATTAATCACCCACTGTTGAATCAAAGAACACACATTATTCACACACCAATAAAGAGTAAGCCCAGCAGGAAACCACAAGAAAAAGAAGGTAAAAACGACGGGCAAAAACTTCATTATCCTAGCTTGCATAGGATCTTGTATAGCCATAGGAGTGATGATTTGTTGTAAAAACATAGTAGCACCCATTAAGATAGGAAGCACGTAATAAGGATCAAGCACACTTAAATCCTCTATCCACAAGGCCCAAGGAGCACCTTTAAGCTCAACAGCATTAAGCAAGACCCTATAAATGGCAAAAAAGATGGGAATTTGCAAGAGTATTGGCAAACAGCCTGAAAAGGGATTGGCACCGTGCTTTTTATAAAGTTCCATCATATGTATGTTAAGCTTTTGCGGATCACCCTTATACTTTTGACGAAGCTCTGTCATCTTTGGGGCTAGATCTTTTAGTTTATTCATGGAAATCATAGACTTATAAGTGAGGGGAAATAAAACAAGGCGAATTACCAAGGTAAGCACCACAATAGCCCAGCCCCAGTTGCCAAGATAAGCAAAAAGCCAGTTTAAAAAGGCAAAAACAGGCTTTGCTATGAAGGTAAACCAGCCATACTCTATAACCCTTTCAAGTCTAGGATCTAGCTCTTTAAGCAAGCTATAATCCTTAGCCCCCACATAGCCACCTGCTTTAAAGGCATTGTTTGAGCTAGCATATATGACAGTATCTCCCTTGGTATCCTTTGTGATAAGAGTTTGTAGTGGGGTGTCAAAGTTATAAAAAAAGGCAGCATAGTATCTATCAAAACTAGACATCAAAGAGGCGAATATTTCGGTATTTTGCCCCACATCCCCATCTTCGAAGGTATGAACTGTGTCTTTATTATCTAAGATCAAGCCTCCATGAACTGTGTAGCTATCAACAGCCACGCTTGGACGAGAACCAGCAGAGATAAAATACCTAGCATCCTTACTGAGTTTTACCTCCACCTCATAATTGCCCTTGCTGTGAAAGCTTATGATCTTATGCACTGTTAAATCGCCTAAATTTTGACTAAGACTTACAGTAGCTGATGAGTTTTCATTTAAGTTTAACTCGCTTTTATCGCTTAGATAATTTACGCTAAAAGCCTTTTGATTAAGACTGTTATCTGCAAAGCGAAGTTCAAGTGGGAGGGGCTTGTTGTCTTCATTTTTAATAAGTTCTAGGTTATTTCCTTGCTCATCTTTGAATTTAGGATCCTTTAATACAAAGCTTGCTATGCGTCCTAAATGATCAAGCTTTGCGGCAAAATGCTCACTTTGAATGTCGACTATGTATTTTGCTTGATTTGAGCTTTGAATGATGGGTGTTTCGCTACTTTGAGTGATGGGGGCTTGATTTAAAGCCTCTGTGCTAGCTAGGTTTTTAGTTGGTGGCTCGGTTTGAGTGCTTGCGTTGTTACTTGAATTTTGATCCTTTGAGAGAGTAGGAGAGATAAAAAATTCGCTATATGCTATGAAGAATAAAAAAGATAGCACCACAGCTAAGAATACCCTTTTTTGTTGTCCTGAATTTGTTTGATTAATCACAACTGTCCTTTTTTAGTATTTTAAGCACATAAAATTCGTCTTTATTGCAAGGAAGATATAAGAATTTAAGCTTTGAGTTTAATTTGGCTTGCAAGGGCTTTAAGCTTTTTTTGTGTATCTTAGGATAGTCAAATCCTCCCTCAAAATAAGCATTGCATCTTAGTATCCTAAAAAAACTCTTATAAAAGGCTACAAGGGGTGGAAGTTTTTCAAAGCTTTGATAGGCATAAGAGGAGCAACTTGGATAATACCTACAACACCTTGGCTTTAAAATAGATAAAAAGCGTTTATAAAAGTAAATTGATCTTAAAGCAGCTATTTTAAACATTCTAAACTCTTAAATCCCCATTCTAAATTCTTTTTAAGTCTCAAAAAAGAAAGGCTTAAAAGCTCTTGCTTGGCTACAAGTATGTATTTGCCCTCTTTAAGTCTGGTTTGCATTGTAAAAAACACAGCCCTTAAAAGCCTTTTTGCTCTATTTCTAGCCACTGCCTTTCCTACTTTTTTACTTGCTATGAAGGCTATCTTGCATTCATCACTTTTTTGATAAAAGATAACCCCAGCCTCGCAATGCCACCTCTTAGCCTCCTTATAAAGCTTTGAAAATTCCTTGCTATCTCTGAGTTTGTCAAATTTTCTCACCCTGCAAGTCTTTTTCGCCCCTTAGCCCTTCTTGCATTGATAATCTTGCGACCGTTCTTGCTCCTCATACGAACACGAAAGCCGTGAGTTCGCTTTTTAGGAGTCTTATGTGGCTGATAAGTTCTTTTCATACTACTTCCTTTTAAATAAAATAAGGCTTTTCAAGGTTAAAATTCAAAAATGTCCAAAAAATTCTTTGTCAAAAACAAAATTTTAAGCAAAAAAGCCAAAACAAAATTGCTATTTTATCCAAAACTTGCTTAATTTGCTTTTAACTTTATGAAATATTTTTATGATATAATCCTTTTCAAAAAGGAAGCCTATGTCAAAACTCATCATAAAAGAAGCAAAAAAGGAAGATTTAAAGGATATTTTAGCCCTAGTTCGTGAATTGGCCGAGTATGAAGAGCTCTTAGATATTTTAAAATGTGATGAAGAGGATTATGCAAAAGCCTTGTTTGAAAAAAACTATGCTAAAGCCTTGGTTTTAGAGTATGAAAATGAAATGATAGGCTATGTTATCTACTTTTACACCTTTTCAAGCTTTTTAGGACAGGGCGGCTTGTGGCTTGAGGATTTATATCTTAGACCTCAGTTTCGCAAAAGAGGCTTTGGGATGGAGGTATTTAAATTCTTAGCTAAACTGTGCGAAAAAGAGGACTTAAAGCGTTTGGAGTGGGTTTGCTTGCATGAAAATTTCTGTGGGCTTAGTTTTTATAAAAAATTAAAAGCCACAAATTTAAACGACAAGTGGGTTTTATATAGATTAAGTGGCAAAGAGCTTGAAAATTTGGAAAAATTATGAGCTATAATTTAAACAAGATACGAAATTTGCATTATCTAAAAAGCTTTGGTTATGAATTTGTAAGCAAAGAGCTAGATTACAAAGATCAAGAGGGTGATTTTGAAAGGCTAAAAGATAGGGTTAGTAACTGTCAGCTTTGCTTTTTATCAAAAAAACGTTGCAAAAGCCTAATAGAGCCTCATTTAAAGCCAGCAAGGCTAATGATCTTAGATAGCTTTGCTGAAAAAAACGAGGATAAAAGTGGAAAATTACTTGCTTCGCACAAGGGCAAAAAGCTCTTGTTTTTGCTTAAAGAGGTGCTAAATTTAAGCCAAGATGAGATCTTTATAAGCTATGTGTATAAGTGTTTTAGTGCAGGTAAGAATGATGCTTTTGCCCTTTCATCTTGTTTGCCTTATTTTTGGAGTGAATTTAAGCTACTAAGGCCAAAGGTCTTGCTTGTCTTAGGCGAGGATAGCTTTGTGAATTTGGGCTTTGATGATTTTAAGAGACTAAGAGGTGAGGTATTTAGCCATCTTAAATCCTGGGTGCTTCCTAGCTTTAGCCTTGAATTTATAATCAAAAATCCAAGCTTTGAGCAAGAGTTCATAAAGGATTTAAACAAGATTAAAGCACTTTTATGAGATAATTTAAATTTCAAGCTTTTTTGTGGTGCTTAAATTCAAGCTTATTTAAATCAAGCATTTAGCAAGGGTGTTTATAATTTAGGCTTTATTTAAAGTTCTTTTAATGCTTGTTTGTTAGACAGTTTTAGCTTTGAAATTTGTACTTTTAAAAAAGAAAAAGATTATTTTAAGGCTTTTTTATAAAACATTGTTGATTTGATAACGAGGTTTGTCTTTTGTCAAAACAACTTTATTTCAAAAAGCCTTGATGTGAGCTAGGATCTTGTAAGTCTAAATAAGCTTTTAATCCTTGCAAGCTTTAAAAGCAAGTGAAGCGGCTTTTAGGCTTAAAAACTTGGTTTTGCAACGCAGTTTAGACGCCTTGTTGGCTACAAAAAACAAGCTCATTTTAAAATTTAAGGTAAGTTTATGAGAAGTATTTTTTTATATTTTTTGTTTGTAGTGTGGGGCTTATTTTTCACCGCTTGTTCTACTCAAATTCAGCAAAAATTACCACTTCAAAGTACTCCAAGCACAGTTAAATTCAGCACAAATTCCTTAAACAAAATAGCCATCATCATACCAGAACAAGCCATTAAAAGCTATTCAAATGTCATTATAAATTCAAGTATGGCTTATTTAATGAGGCGAGATGCCAAGATAGAGCTTAAAGTTTTCTTAATAGGCACAGAGGATGAAAATAAGCTTAAAGCCGTGATTGAAAAGCTTCAAGCACAAGATTTTCGTTTCATCATAGCAGGACTTACTCTAAGAGGGGCTAATATCCTAGCTAACCTTAAAGCAAATCATATGTATTTTTACATACCAACAATCAACAAAAACAGCACTAGCATAAATGCCTCAAATATATATTTTGGAGGCATTGACTATGACGCACAGATACAAAGCCTTCTAAGCCTATCAAATGGCAATATAGCAAGCTTTTATGATAACTCAGCCCTTTCAAACAACCTAAATCAAAAGCTTATAAATCAAATAGGTGGGGTAAGGACATATACTGTCGTTGGAGAAAAGATTAATTTTCCCTCCTTACTAAGATCAAAGGGCAGTTTAAGTGGGGCCTCTGTGTTTTTAAATACCCCCTTGGTTAAAAGTGCCATCATTAGCTCTCAGCTAAGAAGCAACGGTATGTATCCATATGCGATCTTATCCACTCAAATAGGCTATAATCCAACCTTTTTAAGTCTTACTCAGGCTGAGGATAGAAGAAAAATGATCATAGCAAATTCAATTTTAAATGATGATCTTTTTTTAAGCCACGCAAATGAAATGCTAAATCAAAGCCTAGATTACAACTGGGTAGCTTATGCTACTAGCCTTGGGCTTGATTATTTTTATTCTCAAAAGATGAACAAGGCTTCAAGCTTGTTTAAGGAAAAGATGCAAGATAATCAGATCGTTTATAAGATCAAGCTTATGCAAAGCTTGGATTTTAGCTTCAAGGAGTATTAAATAGGCTTTTTAAGGCTTCTTTTAACTCAGCTGACATAGGCACAGCCCTTTCATCTTTGATAAAGGCAAGGGTAAAATCAGCACTAAACAGCTTGATCTTAGCTTTAAAAATTTCTTGTCTAACAAGCAAACTAGCCTTCTTAACTTGCAAAAGATCGCTTTTTACCTCAAGCAAGTCTCCTAATTTTGCAGGCTTTAAAAATGAACAATTCGCCCTTGCTAATAAAAAATGTCCTTTTTTTGCATCAAAAATATGAGGATATTTGTCAAAAAAAAGCTCAGATCTAGCCCTTTCGCAAAAATTCAAATACCTACTATGATACACCACTCCTCCAGCATCTGTATCCTCATAATACACCCTGATTTTCATTTATACTCCTTAAAAATCTTTATTTAAATTCAGCAAAAACAAACAATATTAAAAATTCAATTTTTATAAACATCAAATGCGAAAAAAGATCTTTTTAAAAAACTTTTAAGCATTTTAGTGAATTTAATTAAAGATTTTGCGTAAATTTTAGCCAAATTTTTATCTAAGTGCCTTTGATATGTGCTTAAATTTTTTCATAAGAATTAAAAATTAAAGTTTTTTTAAGGCTTGAATTTAAGGTCTTTGAATTTTTGAAAGTCTCAAATTAACAAATCTTAACCCAACTTTGATAAAATGCTTTCTTTTAAAAAGGACGAGAATGAAAGTTTTACTCATAAAGGATGTAAAAGCCTTGGGCAAGGCTGGGGAGATAAAAGAGGTCAAGGATGGCTATGGGCAAAATTACCTCATAGCAAAGGGCTTTGCAAAGGCTGCTACAACGGAGGTTTTGCGAAAATTTGAAAGCGAGCAGCGAAAAAAAGCCGAGCAGTTAAGGTTGGAGCTAGAAAAATTAGAGGCTTTAAGGACTGAGCTTGCCAAAAAGCAAATTAGCATCACTAAGCCTTTGGGAGCAAATGGGGCATTGTTTGGAGGCGTTACAAAGGATGAAATAGCCACAGCCTTAAAGGCACAAACAGGCATAGAGCTTGACAAACGCACCTTTGAAATTGATACCATCAAAGCCACAGGTAGCTATGATATAAGCGTCAAGCTAGGACACGGCTTGCACGGGGTTTTTACGCTTTTGGTTAAGGGTGAGGGGGTTTGAGAGTTAGCTTTTTTGAATTTTAGCCGTTTTGAGTGGCGAAATTTTAAGGTTTTAAATAAAAAAATGGTGTCATTGTGAGAAAATTCAAGTCAAAAGCCTGAATTTCAAGTGAATTTAAAGGCAAAAACAAAGTTTCAAACTTACTCAACGCGGTTGCCCACGAAAGAAACTTAATCCGCTTTCGCGGATTTTTTCTTTCGGGTCAAAGCGTTTCGTTTCATTTTACACTTTGTTTTTGCTGTAGGCGTTTCTTGTCGGCACTTTCAAGGCTATCGCCTTGAATTTAAACGCACTTCGTGCGTTGTGGATATTTTTGCTTCGGCTACGCCTCGCAACCCGTTGGGTCGCTACGCTCAAGATAATAAAAATTTAGGCTTTCGCTTTGAATTTATGATTTATTTGGTCGTTTTTGCGACTAGCAATGCTGAATTTAAGGCACAAAAATTTGCAAGTTTTTTGAATTCTAAAGAAAAAATGGAGTAAAAATGTTTCACGCAACGACAATTCTAGCCTACAAGGGCAAAAACAAATCCGTCATCGGTGGAGACGGGCAAGTAAGCTTTGGAAACACAGTTCTTAAAGGAAACGCCGTAAAGATAAGAAAGCTAGACAGCGGCAAGGTCTTGGCGGGCTTTGCAGGTAGCACAGCGGATGCCTTTAATCTTTTTGATATGTTTGAAAACTTGCTTTCAAGCTCAAAGGGGGATTTATTAAAGGCTGCCATTGATTTTTCAAAGGAATGGCGAAAAGATAAGTATTTGCGAAGGCTTGAGGCTATGATGCTGGTCCTTGATAGAAAGCACATTTTTTTGCTCTCAGGCACAGGCGATGTCGTAGAGCCAGAGGACGGGCAAATTGCAGCCATAGGAAGTGGTGGGAATTTCGCCCTCTCAGCCGCTAGGGCTTTGGCAAAGCATAGCGATTTAGACGAGGAGGCACTTGTAAAGGAAAGTTTGCAAATTGCAGGTGAGATTTGCATTTACACAAACACAAACATAAAAACATACACAATCGAGGACAAAGAATGAATTTAACACCAAAAGAACTAGTCAAATTCCTAGATGATTATGTCATCGGACAAAAAAACGCCAAAAAAATCATAGCCATAGCCCTACGAAATCGCTACCGCAGAATGAAACTAAGCAAGGAATTACAAGATGACATAACCCCCAAAAATATCCTAATGATAGGCTCCACAGGGGTTGGTAAAACAGAAATTGCGCGCCGTCTTTCAAAAATGCTTGGCTTTCCCTTTGTCAAGGTCGAGGCTAGCAAATACACAGAGGTTGGCTTTGTGGGGCGAGATGTTGAAAGTATGGTAAGGGACCTCGCAAATGCAGCAATGTCGCTCGTAAAAAACGAACAAAGGGAGAAAAATCAAGCCAAAATCGATGAATTCATAGAAAATAAGATCCTTGAAAAGCTCTTGCCGCCTCTGCCAAAGGGGGTTAGCGAGGAAAAGCAAGAAGAATATAAAAATAGCCTTAATAAAATGAGGGCTCGCCTTCAAAATGGGGACCTAGATGAGAGTATGATAGAGATTGAAATCTCTCAAAATATGTTTGACACAAACCCAAATTTACCCCCTGAAATGGGCGCTATGCAAGACATAGTAAAGGTTATAGGTGTGGGGAGTAAAAGGGTAAAAAAAGAGATGAAAATCAAAGATGCCAAAAATGCCCTAAAAAACGAGGCTAGCGAGAAGATACTTGATATGGAAAGCATTAAGAGCGAGGCTTTAAGGCGGGCTGAAAATGAGGGAATTATTTTTATAGATGAGATTGACAAGGTAGCTGTGAGTGGGGGTTCAAACAGGCAAGATCCCAGCAAAGAGGGCGTTCAAAGGGATTTGCTTCCCATAGTTGAGGGAAGTAGCGTTCAAACAAAAATCGGCACACTCAAAACAGACTATATCCTTTTCATAGCAGCAGGTGCCTTTCATTTAAGTAAGCCAAGCGACTTAATCCCAGAGCTTCAAGGGCGTTTTCCCTTGCGTGTAGAGCTTGATAGCCTTGATGATGAGGCACTTTATGAGATACTAACTCGCCCTAAAAACTCGCTTTTAAAGCAGTATAAAGAGCTTTTAGGCACTGAGAATTTAGAGCTTGAATTTAAAGATGAAGCCGTGCGAGAAATAGCTAAAATCGCTAGCATTGCAAATGCTGAAATGCAAGATATAGGTGCAAGACGCTTGCATACTGTCATTGAAAAGCTTTTAGAGGATCTAAGCTTTGAAGCGGATAGCTACTCAGGGCAAAAATTCACAGTTGATAAGAAAATGGTAGAGGAAAAGCTAGGGGATATAATTGAAAATAAGGATCTAGCAAGGTACATTCTTTAAAATTTGCTCTTGGTGTGGATTTATCTTGTGGGGCTTTATTTGGCTGTGAATTTTTGTCTAAGCTTATCTTAATTTAAGCCCTTTGCAAAAAGTAGCCTTGTAAGTGTTTGCCTTGCAGAGTGTTTCTCTTTGATAAGTCCTTGAAATTTCTTGGGTTTCATTTAAAAGCTTGAATTTAAAAAATCCTATGCATTTATCACTACAAGCAAGTTTAAAAAATAAATTTAAACTGAGAAGCCTTGATTTTAAAAGATCAAGCCTTTAAAGCCTCTGTCTTGTAGGGCTTGTTTTGCAAGTATTTAATGTGCTAGAATTTGTATATGTCTGCTAGAATTCAAGTGGCAAATTCGTGTAGGCTAGAAGTGCTTTTTGCCTAGAAAACTGTGAGCCTCTTATGCAAGGTAAAATTCATAAAATTTGGCTTGAAAATTTCACACTGGATAGGATATAAAATAGACAAACCTTTATAACAATGAGTTATTAAAAATGGGAAAGGTAAAACTGACATTTTTCATTTTAAGTGATAGAATAAATGCTAACAAGTATAAAGACGAGGCAATATAAGAAAAGATCAACAAAGCTTAGATAAAAACTAGCTTAAATTTGCACCAACAGTTCCTTTGCCTCGCCAAAGTGTAAGTGTTTGCAAAAAATTTTTAACCGCTCTTCGTTCAAATAGCCAAGGGCTGTAAAAGAGTGTTTAGGGCTTATTTTTAGCTTTTTTCGGCTGCCTTGACTTTAAAATGTGTATATATTTAGGAAAATATCAAAAGCATTTTTTGCCAAAAAGTGAATTTTTGTGCCTTAAAATTGAGCTAATTTTTAGGCTAAATTCATAAAATAAACCCATCTTTTTATGATAAATGTATTTTGTGGGGCTTGAATGATGAGCTTAATTTTTCGTTCAAAAAAAGAGGTATAGAGATGATAGAGGGTATTGTAGGCGTAATTTTAGGGCTTGGGGTGTTTTTGGGAATGCTTTTTAGCGTCTTTTATCCCATAATTCTTGTTTTTAGGCAAAAAATGCTTCATTTAGCCAACAAACGCAAAGCAGCTTATATAATGCTTGGCTTTTCTAGCCTTGCCCTTGCCTTACCATTTTTTGTTGCCTTTTATCTTTTGTCTATAGCTGAAAACAGTGCGGCTGGTTTTGGCTTTGCTTATACCTTTATACTTTCGCCCTTTATCTCCTTACTTGGCTTAATCATCGCTAATAAATTCAAATAATAAGGCTTTTTTACAAAAATATTGATCTTAGACAAAATACCATTTTTGTCATTCTAAACGGTAGAGTAAAGAAACTCGTAATTTAAAAAGAGTTATTTCGTTTTCTAAGAAAACTCAATATGACAAAAATTCACAAAAGCCTTTAAATTCTTGTAATTGTGAGCAAGAAGCCACGAATTTATGGAGAAATGCCTTGAATTTAATGGATTCTTCGCCAGTAAACTCGCTAACGATCAATCAATACTTTTTTGAAAAAGAGCCAATAATAACTTTTCAAGTTAAAATTCAAATGACTTAGCTAAGGCTAGTTTTTGATGATAAATTTTTTTGATACACCTTGCTATACAGTGTTTAAACAAGCTTAACTTATGCTTTACTTTAAATTAGGCAGCTTGAATTTTTAATTTAAAATTCAACCTAGCTTGAATTCTAAGTTTTATTGTAAGCAAGGTTTTAAATTTTGCTGAATTTTTCTTGCATATTTTGTGAAAGCTTGAATTTAAAAGGCTTTTTTACAAAAATATTGATCTTGGACAAAATATTTTCTTCCTCATTTTTAGCTACACAAAGAAAGCAGATTTAGTAACACAAATAAAGTAGAAAAATTCGCAAAAAAATGTAGTAGCTTAAAGGCAAAAATGGACGCAAAAAATGTGATTTTTGAGCTTCCTTGCCGCAAAAGGTAAAGAATAAAAAATGAATATTTTTTGAAAAAGCCTACAAAAATATATAATTTACTTGAATTTAGATCTAAATTTAGGCTAAAATTTGCAAAAAAAGGATTAAAAATGCAAAAAGCAAGTTTTTCTTTCGAGCTTTTTCCGCCAAGAAAGGATGATGGTATAGATAAGATCTACCGTGCCTTAGATGAGCTATCTACTTTAAAGCCCGATTTCATAAGCGTTACTTATGGAGCTGGGGGTTCTGCTAATTCAAAAGCTACCCTAGACATAGCTTCCTTGGTTAAGGATAGATATGAGCTTCCTAGCATAGTGCATTTGCCCTGCATACATCAAAGCAAGGAAAGCATTTTAAAGATCTTAAACGAGTGCAAGGCTAGAAAACTTAACAATATCCTTGCTTTAAGAGGGGACATTGTCGAGGGCAAGGCTGTGAGTGAGGACTTTAAATTTGCAAGCGATTTGATAGCTTTTATAAAAAAACAAGGTGATTTTAAGATCTATGCTGCTTGCTATCCTGAAAAACACATAGCTGCAAAGAGCTTTGTTGAAGACATTCATAATCTTAAGATCAAAGTAGACAGCGGTACAGACACCCTACTAACCCAGCTTTTTTTTGACAATAGCGATTTTTACCGCTTCAAAGAAGCTTGCGAGATAGCAAGGATTGATATTCCTATCTTTGCTGGCATTATGCCTGTGGCAAACAAGCGTCAGGTGCTCAAAATTACAAATATTTGCGGAGCAAAAATTCCTCCAAAATTCGCCAAGATCTTACAAAAATACGAAAACAACGACACTGCTATGAAAGATGCAGGAATTGCCTATGCCATAGAACAAATTGTAGATCTGCTTACAAGCGGGGTTAAGGGCATTCACATTTATACTATGAATAATTCTTACATAGCAAGACGCATTTATGAGGCAGTACATTCCTTGCTATGAGACAAATTAACTTGTGAATTTAAGGCTTGAAAATTAAATAAAATTTTGAATTTTTAGCAAAAATGAGGCTTTTAAATTCAAAAATCTTTTAAATTCAAGTTATATTTTTTTAGAATTTTAAAGGGCTATTTTACAACAAGTCTTTTATAAATAAGCATTTTTTGTTTGCTTTTTATTTATTTTTGTCTATTTTTGGTGCCAAGTGCCTCAAAGAATAGTTTCTTTAGTCTAAAAAAGAAAATAGCGATCTTGGCTCTTAAATCTCTATTTTCTTTAATAAAATAAGTTTCTTTACAAAAGGGATCTTTGTTTTCAAGCATTGTAAGCACACAAGCCTTCTTTTGTTAAAGGCTAAAATTTGCAAATTTGTGTAATAAAATTTAATGCTTTTGCATAAAAAAATCTTAAATTTTAAGTTCAAGTCAGCACTTACTACTTGCTAGATTTGTGAAAAAACTGTTGTTTTTTTTATTCTTTCATCTTTTTTAAAGATTGCAAAATTATTTTTATAATTTAAATAAAAATAATATATTTTTATAAGATAAAATTTAAGTTTTTAGCTTATTTAAAAGAATTTTTATAAATTTAATTAAGCTCTTTTTAAAAATATAATTTTATCATTTTTTATAAATTTTGATAAATTTTAAAGCCTTATTTAAGATCTTAAATGCAAAAAGCTCGTCTTTGATTAGGCTTATCTTCTACACTCAAAATGGCTAGGTTCAATTAGAAAACAAGCAAGGTTTCTTTAAAAATGAGTGCTGAGATTGAAGTTTATGAGAGTTATTTTTTGCTTTGTTAAACTCGCAACTGCGTAGCAGAAGGAACAAATGCTCATTATATGGTAAAACACGTCAAATTCGAGTTTACAAACGAGTAAATCATATCAATGAAATTGTGAATGTTTTTGTTTTGTGTTCTTGCAACTGCGTAGTAAAAGTTTGCAAAGGCTAGCCTAGGGGTTTGATGGCAAGATAATTTTTCACGCAATGATAGTGAATTTAGATCTGAGATCAAAGTTAAGAATGTAAATTTGCATAAAATTTTATGGCTCAATTAAACTTAACAGAATTTTCCCTTATCAACTTTAATAAAATTTGATAAAGATTTTGTCCCAAATTTTTTGTATTATATCTAAAATTCTGTTTCCTTTAAGTGAAGGATAAAATTTTCTTTCTTAATGCCACGAAATTTGGCAAGTGTCAACTTTGCAAAGTCCCCAAAAGTTCTCTATCCCATTGATGTGGTTATGTCCATTTGCAAACTCGTTTTTAAAGTGTTTTACTCTGTAATGCGCCTTTGCTCCTTCTTGCAAAGTTGCGAGTGTAACGAAGCAAAAAATCCACCAAGCCATCATAAACTTTGAAGCTTTCCTATAAATTTCACTTTCTGCCAACTCTGAAAATTCCTTTATTATGGACTGCAACTCTTTGGCAGAGCAAGTGTTTGAGTGTATAAACTCGTGCTGTTGCGTTTTAGCATACCTTCTGCTAGCAGTTACGAGTGCGTAGCACGAAGTAAAAAATAACACAAAATTTCACTAAATTATATCTGCGAAATTTGGGAACGGACTTTTGTTTTTCATAGGTGTTAACTTAAAAACCTTTCAATTTGGTTTAAGTTTAATTGAGCCAAATTTTTAAAATGGCTTAGGAAAATCCTAGAACATTTTAGCTAGAAATATCAGCCGTCTTAAAATAAGCCAAGCTAGCATTTAAAGCTTTTTTAAGCTTAGTTTTTTATAATAGCCTCATTTAATTTGTGAGTTTAAAGAGAAAAGCTATGTTTATATTTGAGCCCTTATTTACTATTTTTGCCTTGCTTATGGGAGGATATTTTGCCAAAAGAGTGGGGGTATTGAAAAATAGACAAAGTAGGGGCTTTTTGGACTTTGCCGTTATCTTTGCTCTGCCCTGTTTGATCTTTGAAAGGACTTATTATTTAAATTTTAACTTTTTGTTTGTTATTTATATACTAATAGGGCTTTGTTCTTCTTTACTTGCTGGGCTCATTAGCGTAGTACTTGGCAAATTGTTTGGCTTTTCAAGGGCTACTCTTGTTAGTATGTTTTTGTTATCTTCTTTTGGAAATACCCTTTTTATAGGAGTTCCCATAATCGAGGGTCTTTATGAGGATCCCCAGCTCATAAGCAATGTTATCTTTTACGATGCCCTTGCAACTACTTTGCCTATGGCGCTTTTTGCCCCCTTTGTTTTGTCCTTAGCAAGCCAGCAAAAGCCAAGCTTACTGACAAATATCAAAAAGGTGCTTAGCTTCCCTCCCTTTGTGGCTTTAATACTTGGGCTTTTGTGTAAGCTTGTAAGTTTGCCTGAGTTTATCTTAGAGCCTATAAGGCTTTTTGGAGGAGCAGCAACCCCTACTGCACTCTTTGCCATAGGGCTTGGACTTGGTTTTAATGCCATTAAAACAAGCTATAAAAGCACCTTCATTGTGGTAAGTTCTAAGATGCTTTTAACCCCCTTTATCTTTATCGCTCTCATAGCACTTTGTGGGCTTGAATTTTCACCTTCGGCAGTGGTTGCCATCTTTGAAAGCTCTATGCCTACTATGAGTTTAGCCGTTGCTATGGTTATGAAGGCAAAGCTAGATTCAAATTTAGCAGTAAGCGTCATAGCCTTTGGGGTGCTTTTTGCCTTTATTTCTATGCCCTTGCTTGTATTTATCTTAATTTAGCTTTAAAGCCTTCATTTTTGTTTAAATTTCTAGCGAAATTTTGCCTTGTTTTGCCTTTAAATTCAGATTTTATTAAAAAAGAAGCTAAATTTAAAAAATCAAAGTTTTCTTATTAGAGCCAACAAAACACTTTAAATTCAAGCTTGCACACTTAAAAAAGCAGATCAAGAAAATTGTGAACTTTTTTGTTCCATACTTTTGCAACTGCAAAGCAAAATATGCTTTGCGAAAATTTAGACTTGCTAAATTTAAGAATAAAAGAAAATTTTGTCCTTCATTTAAAGCAAACATAATTTTAAGATGACAATTTGAGGAAAAAATTTTAATTAAAATTTGCCTAAATTGATAAGAAAAAATTCTATTAGAGTATCTTGAGTCAAAAGAATTGTATAAAAAGTTGTGCTGATTTAAGAATTACAAAAGAATTATTCGATAAAAAAGAATGGAATGAAAAAGATATACAAGAACGCACAAATAAACTAATAAGAGAATTTTTTGAAATTTGGGATATAAAAAAGCTAAATAATTAAATTATTGTATTGATTTATTAAAGACTCAAAAAAATGTCCAAAGCCGCTTACTTAAAACGCATTTTATGAAAGGCTTAAAAAGGCATAAAAAATTGTTTTAACATAGCCTTGAAAATTTTAGAATGTGCAAATTTTTACTATCATAGCAGCTTTAACAAAGAGGCAAAAAACTAATTCTTTGACAGTATAAATTCACACAAAAGATAAGATTTTAAGAATGAAAACCTCACAAGATTACACGAAAATTCACAAGCAAGGCTAAATTTTCAAGGCACAAAGGACGTCGTTTCAAAAGAAATCTACAAATAAGCATTCAAATTCACACTCAAAGCCTCTTTGCATTGCGGAGAAAAAAAAGGGGGGGGGGGGGTTGTGTTTGCATTTATTCTTACAGCTACTTTGTATGGAATTTGCACGGCAAAAACTGTCAGTAAATGACATAAAGTGAAACAAAACCTACAAATTTAAAGCATTAAATTCAAGGCATTTAGCTATAAATTCAAGGCTTTTTTACAAAAGCATTTTTTTGCGTTTAATTTAACTAAAAAGGTGTTTTATTAAACTTAACAGAATTTTTTCTTATCACTTTCAATAAACTTTGATGAAAATCTTATCTTCAATTTTTTGTCTTAATTGAATTTTTTTAAATTAAGGATAAAAGTTTATTTCCACGAACTTTGGCTAAGTAAACTAGCAAAGCCACTTTTGCTTACAGTTGCGAACGAGTAGCACGAATAAAAACATAGGTGCTTTCTTACAAACCCCACTCTTACCACATACACCTTACCCTTGTGCTACGCAGATGCTAGTGCAGATAAGCAAAAATAAACCTCATCAACTTCAAGCTCGCAACTCATTTTAAAAAGCCTCTCGCATTCTTTAGATATTAAAATTTGAATTTGCTTGAAAATTTTGCACAAATTTTAATGGCGAATTTGACAAAGCAAGAGGATTTTCACCTCTAAATCAATTCTTGCAAAGTGAGGGGACTGAAAGACTGAGTAAAAATACTTGAAAAGTTCTATAAAGTGTATCTGCGAAATTCACAAACAAAGCTTTGTTTTTCATAATCCTTAACTTAAAAACCTTTCAATAAAGCTTAAGCTTAATTGAGCCTTAATTTAAATTTTAAATTTTTAAAGTCATTTTTAAAGAAAAATATCTTATAATTTTGAGTTTTTTTATGTAAAATCAAGCACAAACAAAAACGGAGTGTGGATGATGAAATTAAGTGAAATTGCTGAATTTTTAAGCCTTGATTATGCGGGCGAGGATATGGAAATATCGGCGTTAAACTCAATCAACAACGCAAGTTTTAATGAGCTTAGCTACTGCGATGGGCGAAAAAACGCCAAAGATCTAGCTAGCACGGGAGCTGGTGCGATCTTAGTAAGCAAGGAATTTGAAAATTTAGTCCCCAAAGACACAAAGGTGCTAATCAGCCCAAACCCCCATTTATCCTTTGCTTATTTGAGCAAACTCTTTGCAAAAGAGCTAATTTCAAGCGAAAAAAAGCCAAATAAAATCGCAAAGTCCGCTGTGATAATGCCTAATGTGTATCTAGGAAGCGGGGTTGAAATCGGCGAAAATGTCGTGGTGATGGCAGGTGCTTACATAGGCGATAATGTCAAAATCGGCGATTTCACGCTCATACACCCAAATGTCGTCATCTACAACGACACGCAAGTGGGCAAAAAATGCCATTTGCTCGCAAACTGCGTCATCGGTAGCGATGGCTTTGGCTACGCTCACAACGATGCCGGGGAACATTACAAAATCTATCACAACGGCAATGTGGTGCTTGAAGATGGCGTAGAAATCGGTGCTTGCACTACGATAGATAGGGCGGTCTTTGATAGCACAGTAATTAAAGCAGGCTCAAAAATCGACAATCTCGTGCAAATAGGACACAACTGCAAGATCGGGCAAAACTGCTTAATCGTAGCTCAAACAGGGCTTTCAGGTTCTACTGAGCTTGGCAAAAATGTCGTTATGGGCGGACAAAGTGCGAGTGCTGGGCATTTAAAGGTTGGAGACTATGCCACCATAGCGGCACGTGGGGCTGCTGTAAAGGACTTAGAGGGAGGGCAGATTTACGGAGGTGCTCCCACTATGCCACAGCGAGAGTGGCTCAAACTGCAAGCGAAATTTGCGATGATGGTAAAAAAGAGAAACAAAACGGTTTAAGGCTTTATTTAGGCTTACTTGTGTTTGAAAGGCTCTTTCATACAAAAGCCTTTTTTGCTTGTATGGGCTAAATTAATGTTTTAAAACCTAGTTTCTTCACTAAAACCTAGCTATCTTAGAAAAACTTTTGCTATAAATTATAGAGTCTTTAAAAAATGAACTTTTTTAAAAAAGGCTCAAGATACTTTAATAAGGCTTGGCTCAATATACTTTAATATGATTTTCTCTTATCAACTTTGATAAATTTTGAAAAGAATTTTGTCCTAAACTTTTACCACTATACCTAAGCTTTACTTCTTTTAAGCGAGGGATAAATTTTTCTTTTTTAGCCCTTAAATTTAACTAAAATTTACAAACTTCGTGCGGATGAACTATCTATTCTATCCACACTCATTACTATCGTGCAACCCCTTTTGCTTACAGTTGCAAGACACGAAGCACGAAGCAAAAAATCACCTCGCAATACTTCGCCTTGTTTGCTTTTGTTTGGCTTGAAAATTCACATTTCTTGTCATTGACAAACGGACTTCGTCCGTTAAATTCACGCTTTTAAAAAACGTGAAAAATCCCTCCACTGCGGAGTGAGTTTGGTGGTGGGTAAATTGAATTATCAAAATTGTGAATTTTTTAGCAAAACCACATAGAATTCACACAAATTCAACAAAAGAAACAAAAATGAGTAAAAATACTCAAAATTCATCAAAAACTCGGTCAAATTAGGCATAGCAGCAGATGCAATGGCGAGTATATCACCCTTGCTAGTAAAGAACATGGATTTAGCAAATTCCACAAACAAAACAGCTTAAACACTGCAAATTCAAGCAAAGTAGCAAAATGCCTTACGCTACACTAAGTAGCGGCGTGAAAATGCCTATGCTATGAAACTTTCCAAATATCAAACAACGAAACACAAAGGCGCGTTGAGGACGCTGTGGGCGTGGGTTACCGTCTCATAAACACAGCAAGCTTACGCAAACAAAGAGGACATAGGAGTAGCACTTAAAAGCACGGTTAAAGATGGATTAAAACAAGATGATCTTTTCATCAAAGCGAAGATTTAAATAAACCAAACAAAAGGAAAAACAACTTCAAGGTCTTTGAGACAGGTTGCAAGAAGCTAGGTGCAAAATTGTGAATTTGTATCTCAAGCCCTACAAGGACAGCTATGAAGTGCTGTGAGCTATGAGCAAGCTCTTAAAAGAGAGTTATGTGAGTTTTAGTGCGAAAGCTTAATGTAGTTGAAGCAAACAAAACGAGCAAGGCTTAAAAGCCTTGCAAAGTGTATCCCATCCAGCAGTTGTGAGAGTAAACAAAAAAGCCACCAAGAGATAACTATGTTAAGTAAAGCCCTTCACAGTTGCAAGAGCCTAAGACAAAAAACATCGCCTCTTAATACAAGATATTGTTGGCTTTTATTTAAAGAAATTCAGAACTTGCGTGAATTTCTTTAATCCGCGTTTTGTATTCCGTAGTCTGCATATACAACGCCTTATACGTCTTTGTTTTATAAATTCACGCCTTGTGCAAATTTCTACAATCTACACTTTGTGTTCTGTTTTCTGTAATCCATATATACAAAGCCTTATCCGCTCTCGTTCAAATTCTTACAAATGTATTTTTCTTGTCATTCAAAAACTTCACGCTTTGCGTGAATTTATCTATGTTTTGTAATCCGTAGTCTGCATACTCTTTGCGTGAATTTCTAAAATCTACACTCTGTATTTCGTACAAATTGGCATTTTTTATAGCAAAGAACACACTTCGTCAGTTAAATTCACACCTTGCGTGAATTTTTACACTCTACACTTTGTGTTCTATTTTCTATAATCCATAGTCTGCATATGTAAATTCATAGCCTTAAAATTTAATCATTCATCTAAATTTAACGCATTTTGTGTGTTTTTAGATAAAAAGCAAGATAACAAAAACAAAGTATTTTTGTTTGCAGTTACAACACACATAGCACAAAGTAAAAAATTAAGCAAAAGCTTAATAAGTAAAAAAAAAAAATCGTCCTTCAAGCGATTAAATTTCGCTAGTTAATGAGAACAACAAGTAAATTTAAATCCTTGTTTTGCCTTTGAATTTAATAAAAATTCAAGTTTAAAGCTTGAATTGAATGAGTTTGTTAAATTTAAACCTTGCTTGAATTTTCATATTTCATCTATCTCAAGTATCCACAAAATGACATTTTTTCAAGCCATAAAAAGATCATCCATTTAAATATGGGCTTAGTGGTGGGTGTTTAAGTATATGACAAGAGCCTAAAAATCGCTATAATTAAAGTAAGCAGTTCTTAAATTTTTGCTTTTTTCAAAAAAAATTATCACTCTTTGAAATAAATAAACTCAAAAATTCACAAGGCTAAGTGAAAATTTATGATTTATTTTAAGCTTTGACTTCGTTTTTTAGAAAACTACTAACTGTATATAGAAATTTTAATCTTGCTAAAAAGCTGCCTTATAATATTTTTGCAAAAAATCAAACTTAGTTAAAAATTAGCTAAAAATGAAACAGTTTTTAAATAAAAATCCTTAAATTTAAAAAAATGAGTAATTAAGTAACTCTTAGTTAAGTTTTTTTTTTTTTTTTGATATTTTAGTCTAACACTTTGCTTAAATTTATGTAAAAATAAAAAAATTTAAATTTTAGAAAGGATGAAAAATGAAGAGATTAACCTTAAGTGCTCTTTGCCTTGCCTTAATGCTTAGTGCTTGCGGCAAGAAGGATTCAAATGAAACACAAAGTGCTGGTTCTATTACCAAACCAGAATGCATAGCGCCAGCTGCGCCGGGTGGTGGCTTTGATCTTACCTGTAAGCTAGTGCAAGTTAGTTTGCTTGAATCAAAGCTCATAGAAAAGCCTATGAGGGTTACCTTTATGCCGGGAGGGGTTGGCGTTGTGGCTTATAATTCAATGATTAATAACCGCCCAAAAGACGCTAACACCATAGTAGCCTTTTCAAGTGGCACACTTTTAAACATAGCTATGGGAAAACACGGACAGTATAATGAAAACGATGTTAAATGGCTTGCAAGTGGGGGTGTGGATTATGGAACCATCACTGTAAGAGCAGATTCTCCTTATCAAAGCTTAGAAGATCTCATCGAAGCACTCAAAGAAAAGCCTCAAGAAATTAGCTTTGCCGCTGGTGGATCCATAGGTGGGCAAGATTGGATGCAAACAGCTTTAGTAGCAAGACTTGCTGGACTTGATACTAACCAAATGCGTTATGTAGCCTTTGAAGGAGGTGGGGAGGCTCTTACTTCCTTGCTTGGAGGACATACGCAAGTGCTTGTAACAGGTGCGGCTGAACTTGCTTCGCATCTTAGCAGTGGAAAATTAAGACCCCTAGCTGTCTTTGCTGAAAATAGACTTGATTCTAATGATTTTAAAGACATACCAACAGCAAAGGAACAAGGCTATGATGTTTTGTGGCCTATAGTTCGTGGCTATTATATGGCTCCTCAGGTAGGCGATGCTGAGTTTAGCTGGTGGCTTGATACCTTTGATAAGCTTTGGCAAACAGATGAATTTAAAAAGCAAAGAGAATTTAGAGGACTTTTTGAATTTAACAAAAGCGGGAACGAGCTTGATGCCTTTGTAAAAGAGCAAGTAAATACCTTTAGATCTCTTATCAAGGAGTTTAATTTACAATGAAAGAATCTTATTTAAGCACGAAGATCTTTTCTTTTATAACCTTCGTGCTATGTTGTATAGGACTTTATCTATGTAAAGATCTAGTAGCACCTCTAAGCTATGAGCCACTAGGTCCTCGTGCCTTTCCACTTGGTTCTTTGGTGCTTATCGCTTTTTGTTGCATCTTGCTTTTTTTCTTTGCTGAAAAAACTGAGGTTCATTGGGGAAGTGCTAAGCTTTGGGTAAAAAACATTATGCTTGCCATAAGTTTTATTATATTCATAGTTTTGTTTGAAAATTTAGGCTTTATCATCTCAACCGTTATCTTTGCCTTTTTATGCGGACTTGTTTTTGACGGTAGGGTTAAATTTGTGCTTCCCTTTTCTATCTTCTTGGGGGTATTTTTATACTACTGTTTTGATAGATGGTTTGATGTAACCTTGCCTCTTGGCTATGTCTTTACTTAAAGGATAAAAATGGATACTTGGTCTTATTTATTACAAGGCTTTGCTGTTGCCTTTGAAACGCAAAATATCATTATAGCCCTCATAGGCTGTCTTTTAGGAACTATTGTAGGAATGCTTCCTGGACTTGGTCCGATTAATGGTGTGGCTATACTCTTGCCCTTGGCTTATTCTTTAAAGCTTCCTCCTGAATCAGCTCTTATCTTGCTAGCTACTGTTTATATGGGCTGTGAGTATGGAGGGCGAATTTCATCTATCTTGCTAGGCATTCCAGGAGATGCCGCAGCCATTATGACGGTGCTTGATGGGCATCCTCTTGCTAAAAAAGGAATGGCAGGAAAGGCTCTTTGCTTGTCGGCATTTAGCTCCTTTATAGGCTCTTTTATAGCCATTTGTGGCATTATCTTCTTTGCTCCCTTGTTAGCACAGTGGGCTTTAAGCTTTGGTCCGGCTGAGTATTTTGGTCTCATAGTCTTTGCCCTAGCTACCCTTGGTTCTATAATGGCGCAAAAGCCTATTCGCTCCTTTATGGCGGCTCTCATTGGGCTTTTTTTAACCACCATAGGCATAGATGGCAACACAGGAGTGTATCGCTTTACCTTCAACAGCCCGCATTTATATGATGGAATTTCTTTCATAGTGCTTGTTATAGGGCTTTTTTGCATTAGCGAAATTTTCTTAATCCTAGAAAATACCCACCACGGTCAAAAGATTATCACAAAAACAGGAAAATTGCTTGTAAGCTTTAAGGAATTTTGCTTTGCCTTTTGGACCATCATTCGCTCCTCTTTTACGGGCTTTGTGGTGGGCGTTTTGCCGGGTGCTGGTGCAACCATAGCCAGTGCCATTGCCTATATGAATGAAAGAAAGATAGCAGGAAAAGAGGGAGAATTTGGAGAAGGGGATTTAAGAGGGGTTGCTGCACCTGAATCAGCTAATAACGCCTCAGCTTGTGGTTCTTTCATACCTATGCTAACACTTGGAATTCCTGGATCTGGAACAACAGCGGTTATGATAGGTGCTTTAACGCTTTATAATATCAACCCAGGTCCTGCTATGTTCATAGAACAAGCCGACATAGTGTGGGGTCTCATAGCCTCTTTACTTGCAGCAAATGTGGTCTTGCTTGTGCTAAACTTACCACTCATTGGCATCTTCATTAGGGTTTTAACTGTGCCTATGTGGGCTTTGGTGCCGCTTATTGCTGTGGTTTCTGCCATTGGGGTGTATTCTATAAATGCTTCAAGCTTTGATTTGCTTTTAATCTTTATCATTGGAATTATAGGCTATATTTTAAGAAAGCTTGAATTTCCTATGGCTCCTTTGATTTTGGGCTTTGTTTTGGGCGAAATGCTTGAGGTGAATTTAAGAAGAGCCTTATCTATAAGCAATGGAGACTTTTCTATACTCTGGCAAGGTGCCATTTGCAAGGTGCTTTTAGTGGGAGTATTTATAGTAATCTTTGTCTTGCCTTTGATGAAGTATCTAAGAAATAAAAAGAAGGCTACTGCTTAGTAGCTATGAAGGCTGTGCTAATGTCTAGGCTAAAACTTTTAAGCTCTACGACAAAAAAGCCAGCCTCTTCAAGCTCTCTTGCTAACTCTTCCTTACTCAAAAAGCCTTCAATTGAGCTTGGGAGATATTCGTAGGCTACTTGGTTTTTGCTTATAAATTTGCCTATTTTTGGCAAAATGCGTGAAAGATAAAAATCTCTGCACCACTTCAAAAGCCCACCTTTTTCGCGTTTGGTAAATTCAAGGATGAGCAAAAAGCCTCCTTTTTTTAGCACCCTAAAAAACTCACTCAAAGCCTTTTGTCTTTCAATGACATTTCTAAGTCCATAACTTATGCTTATAATGTCGGCTGTTTCATTATCTATGGGTAAATTTGCTGCCTCTGCTTTTATAAATTCACATTGAGGAAATTTTTGCTTCGCAAGTTCAAGCATAGCTGAGCTAGGGTCTATACCCCTTAGGCTTTGAAGTTCTTTGTTAAATTGAGCACAAAGCCTAGTCCAAAGACCTAGCATATCGCCTGTGCCACAGGCTATGTCAAGTATATCAAGGCTTTGAGCGGACATCCTTTCAAGCACGCCCCTAATACCAGCCACTCGCCAGCTTGTATCCACGCCAAAGCTTAAAATTCTATTAAGTTTATCGTAGGTAGGAGCGATCTGATCGAAGAGTTCAACGATTTGTTCTTGTTTTTGCATTATCTGCACTTAGAACAACCATCTATATAAGCTGCAACAGCCAATCTATCTATAAGGGCTCCTATATTTTTTTCAAGCTTTTCTTGATATCTTGTTAGATCAGCATCCTTAAAGCTTAGATCCTCCATATAGCCACATTTTGAGCAAACTATGTGAATGTGTGGCTCCTCATAAATGTCGTAGCAGCTTTTTTGATTTGGCACATTTACTTCTACAACCAAACCCCTTTGTGCAAGAACATTGAGATTTTTATACACAGTAGCCAAAGAGATAGAAGGATACCTAGCCCTTACTTGCTCATAAAGCTCGTCAATGTTAGGATGCTCGTGCTTTTTAAGAATTTCAAGCACACAAAGCCTTTGTGGTGTAGCTTTTAACTCGTGTTCTTTCAGTAAGTTAATGAGTTCCATTGGCAAACCTTAAAATTTTTTTGTATAAAATGATACCTAAAAAAGATTAAAATTATATTAAATAATATTTTTTATTGATAGATTTTAAAAAGGCTCCTCTGTCAAAAGGTGCTATTCTTTGTCTACATTAGAATATAATAAGTGTTTCAAAGCAAGGTTTTTCAAAAAATGCACCTAGTTTCTTTAACGAAGTTTATTAAGAAAAAAGAAAGCTTTTTGCTTAACTTGCAACTTAAAGCACACTTATCCACTTTTTTTCAAAAGAATAATTTAATGAGCTTGCAAACTAAGACAAACACTTTTCAAAAAGCTGTCTTGTAAGAAACTAAGAGCTTTATTTAAGCTAGACACATTTAAACAATTTAATAGCATTATATGTGAAATTCAGGGGACAAAAAAGAGAACTTTTGCAAAAATCAAGACTTGATATTTTGGTGATTTTAATAGATACAAAGGATTTTAAATTTAAGGGTTTCTAGAAAAGGCTTAGACAAACGAGGTATAAACAATACCTCGTTTTGGTGCTAAATTTAGCTAAATTTAGAAAGAAAAGGTGTAGCGAAGTCCTATGTTATAGGGCTGAGAATACTTGTTGTTATTTTTCTTTTGAGTAAGAAAGCTAACTCTGTTGTAAATCTCTACTCCGTGTTGTGCAGCGAAATTTGCTCTTAAACCAAAGTTTATACCAGCATCAAAGCCACTTGCTTTAATCTTACCTCCACCTAGCTTTGTCTTATGGTTTGCATAGCCTAGACTTAAACCACCGAAAGCACCAAATTCCATATCATCCATTGACATAAAATTATAAAGCGCATCTGCATTTACATTGAAATTCCAAGTAGTAACAGTGGCTTTACCATTGCTTTTTGTGCTCTTCTTGCCTGAGCCATAATCGAAGACACCATAATAACGAAGCCCTAAATTCTCATCTAAGAATTGCTTATAACCACCTGTTATTCCGTATCTAAGAGCGGCTGGGGTGATCTTAGAGCCTGAACTAAATTTATGCTTAGTCCAGCCATAGCCAAGCTGCACACCAGCATAAGCTCCTTCTTCCTCAGCTACAGCAACAGTAGCACCTAATATACCTGCAAGAGCGAGGCTCAATGCTAATTTACCTGTCCTCATGGGACCTCCTATGAAATGAATTTGCAAAATGTTTAAAAAACAAAACGAAAGGATTTTAAGCTAGGCTTATGAAAAAGACTTTTTAAGCCTAGCTAGGCTTTGTTTTTTGTAATTTTGACTTAGCTATGATAACAAAAAAAAAAAAAATATAAGCTTAAAAAACACTTAAATTTACTTTAAATTTGCAAATTTTACCCCCCCCCCCCCTAATTTCACCCAAAAACTAAGCCTTTGAAGCATTTTCAAAGGATAAAAAGTCTTGCTTAGTATAGTAAAAATTCTTTAAAAGGCTTTTAAATTTAAAGATTTTTATCCAAGCATTAAATTTTTGTTTATCTAAACAAGGTGCTAAATTTTATCTAGCTTTTTGATAAATTCACTGTTGCCTAAAATACCTTGTTTCAAAGAAACAAAATATCCCTTTTAAGAAATTTTAAACCAGCTTTCTAAGCTCAAAATGACAAAATTATAAATCAACACCCTTGCTAAAAAAACAAGTTGAAATCTTGTTGAATTTAAGGCTTAAAATTCAAAGATTTAAAAAACTAAGGCTCAATTAAAATTAACCCAAAGGGGTTTTAAGTTAAAACCTATGAAAAACAAAAATGCGTTCTAGAATTTCGCCAAATCTAATGAAAATTTTGAAATATTTTTTACTTAGCCTTTCGGCTCATCCCTTTACAAGAATTGATTTAGGGTAGAAAAAACGCTAATCTTCGTCAAATTTGTGATTAAGGCTATGTGTAAAAGGAATTTGCATTTTAAGCCTTAAAGAATGTGAAAAGCTTTCTAAAATGAGTGGTTGAAGTTGATGAGAGCTACTTCGGAGCTTACAGAGTGCGTAGTGGACATGGGGCTGGTCGCAAAAGTTTTTGTTTAGTGTTACATAATTGTCTCTTTGTAAGAAGGGATGCCAAAACGCTAAGCTAGCGTTTATACGCAAGTGATAAAACACTGCTTGGCAAAAGAACCATTGTCTATTATAAGGGACTTTGCAGATTTAGAAAATGCTACAATTTTAGTAAAGCTTCAAAGCTTATGATTTCTTTGTAAATTTTTTTATTTCGCGCTATATATCTTGCAACTTTGCAAAAAGGAACAAGGGTTTATTTAGGGTAAAGCATAGCAAAAACGAGTTTGAAAAGGCACAAAATCATATCAATGTGATAGAAAATGTTTTCACTTTGTGTTCTTGCAACTGTGTAGTAGAATGGACTATGCAAAGTCTCGTTTAGCTGAATTTAAAGGCTAAAAAAGAAAATTTTGTGTTTCATTTAAAAGAAATTAAGACGAAAAATTTAGGACAAAATCTTTATCAAATTTTATTAAAGTTGATAAGAGAAAATCCTATTAAAATATCTTGAGTCAAAAACTAAATAAACCAAATTTAAGGCATAAACCAAGAGTTAAGATAGTTTATATAAAATGGCGAGGCTTTTAAGCATTTGAATTTAAATCTTGCCCTACTTGGCTTCTAGACAGTTTAAGCCTTGTTTGTTTGACGTGTGATAATTTTGTGCATTGCTAACTGTGTTTTTGTTAAAAAATTTTGTAAGCTAAATTCAAGTCTTAACAAGTGCGATATTTTGCTGAATTTTAATAGTTATTTACAATAAAAATTTAAAAGGAAAAACAATGCAAGCTTACAAAAAAGCGATCTTCGCTCTGGCTTTAAGTGCCTTTTGTATGGGGGTTACTGAGTTTGTGATGGCTGGGGTCTTGGTTGATGTGGAGCATTATTTCAAAGTAGATGCCAAAAGTGCTGGCTGGCTTACCACCCTTTATGCCATAGGAGTTGTCATAGGAGCACCCCTTCTTACCATCCCACTTAGCCGTTTTAACAGACACATTCAGCTACTCATAAATCTTGCCATCTTTGCAGGTGCAAATTTAATCATCTTTTTTAGCACAAACTTTTATCTTAGTGCTGTGGCTAGATTCATAGCAGGAACTCAGCACGGGGTCTTTTTCGTCATAGCCACCCTTGCTGTAAGTGCGATGGCACCGCCAGATAAGAGATCAAGTGCTCTTGCTGTGATGGTTACAGGGCTTACTGTTGCCTTAGTAACAGGGGTTCCGCTTGGAAGCTTTGTGGGGCATTTTTTTGGCTTTAAATTTATCTTTGTGCTTATATTTATAATTACTGTTTTGGCTATTTTGGGGGTATATTATATGATGCCTAAAAATCTCAGCTCAGCACAAATGAGCCTTAAAAATCTCATCCCAGCCTTTTCTCACACAAATTTACTCAAAACCTACACCATCACCATTTGCACCTGTGGGGCTCAGTTTGTGCTATATACCTACATACAAAAGCTACTTGTGGATATAAGCGGCTTTGCTGTTTCTGCGACAGGTTATATCTTGCTAGTGTATGGGATCTGTGCCATACTTGGAAATTTATATGGGGGCAAGATGGTTGATAAATTTGGAGCTGTTTTGTCTTTAAGAATCATCTTAATACTTGAAATAGCCATATTTTTAACCGTTGTCTTTACAATGCATAGTCAAATTTTAGTGCTTTTAAGCATAGCGTTGATAGGAGCTGTGGCATTTTCAAGCATACCAGCCTTAAAAATGCTAAGTATAAGCAAGGCAAAAAGACATACAAATAAATTCATAGATAGCACAGTAAGCGTAAACGAAGCAGCCTTTAATGTAGGCATAGCCCTTGCTTCTTGGCTTGGAGGCTTTGTTTTGGTAAATTTTGGAGTTGAATTTAATGCTGTTTTTGCGGCACTTTTCATCTTGCCAGCCCTACTTTTTTCCATACTTTTTGCTAGGGATAAGTTTGATTATGCCAAGCTAAAAAGAAAGAAAAATATGGAATGATTCTTGCTTAAATTCAAGAAATTCATTTAAGGAAAGACTATGTTAGTAAACATTAACGACAAAAATAATTACAGCACTTTTAGCACTACCACTCATAGCAAAGAAAGGGATGCTAATGAGTTTCAAGCAAGGCTAAATGAGCTTACAAAGGATGAAAAAGGAGGTGAAGGCTTAAAAAATTCAAAGCTTGATCTTTCTGAGATCAAGGCAAAATTCATAAGCTACGCTCAAGGAAAAATGTATGAGGATGGCTTAAAGAAGGCTGAAAATGATCACTTAAACAAGCTTTTTGAGCTAATAGATAGCAATAACAAGGCTAGATAAATTTAACTTAGTCTTATAAATAATGGCTTTTTGAAAGCTTATTTTATAAGGCTCTTTTTTAAAAAAGTGTTGATTTGTCATTTTTAGCCTATGGGCGAAGAATCAATTAAATTCAAGGTATTTCTCCATAACTTCGTAGATACTTAGCACACGCTTAGAATGACAAGAATTTTGTCATTCTAAGCCTATGAGCAAAGCAACTTACAAGACATAGCCCAAGCAAAAATCTCTTCAACTATGAGATACTTCGCATTCTATCAGTATGACAAATATGGCATTTTATTTAAAATCAATGGTTTTTTAAAATAGAGCCTTTTGAAAATGGCTCAAGATGCTGTAATAGGATTTTGGCTTATCAATTTATGCCCAATTAAACTTAACATAATTTTCTTTTATCAATTTTAATAAATTTTGATGAGAATATTGCCTTAAATTTTTCGCGTTGCTTCTAAATTCTATTTCTTTATAAATGAAGGATAAAATTTTATTTTTTGGTCTTTAAATTTAGCTAAACGAGACTTTACATGTCCCATTCTACTACGCAGCTACAAAAGCACGAAGTAAAAAAATTCACAATCTCATTTATGTGGTTTTGTCCCTTTGCAAACTCGAATTTGGCGTGCTTTACCCCATAATGTGCCTTTGCTCCGCAAAGAAACGAGTGCATGGCACGAAATAAAACATAGGTGTTTTCTTGCCAGCTACACATTCACGCTTACCACGAACACGCCTTGCACCTTCTGCTTACAGTTGCGAGTGTAACGAAGCAAAAAATAACTCTCATCAACTTCGATCTCAGCACTCATTTTAGAGATTTTTCGCATTCTTTTGCTATTAAAAGCCTTGTTCGCCACGCAATTGTATTAACACAAGGGCGAGAAAGCTTACAAAAAGGGCGATTTTGTTTATGCAAGGATCAGCACAAAAACACTCTAAAATTTGTCTAAATTTTCGCTTTCAAATGTAGGACACAAATATATATTTATTCAAGATCGATTTTACTAAGCTTTTAGATCTAATTAGATCAGCTAAAAGCAACAATTGCTGAAATTTAACATATTGCGACATCTTATGTGCTTATATAAATGAGGCTTGAAGGTTAAAAAAGGTGTAAGTGTGTGAGTTTAAAGTGGCGGACAGAGAGGGATTTGAACCCTCGAGACCCGTTAAGATCTGCACCCTTAGCAGGGGTGTGGTTTCAGCCACTCACCCATCTGTCCAAGTTAAAAGATAAAATTATATCTTATTTTCTTAAGTTTAAGCTTAAAGGGCTTTTTAAAGAGAGTTAAATTTGCAGATTTTACTAGCTTTAAGCTGAGTTTTAAAGACACATTGAAAAATTTAAGGTTTTATAAATTCTAAAAAAGTCCAAAATGAAATTTAAAAACTACTTGTGCTTCAAAAAACAATAAATCTATGTTATGAAATCAACTATTTTAAAACAAGATCCTCAAATTCAAAGCTCTTGCGTGAATTTTAAGTTTTTATGAAATTTTAATAAAATTCACAATACAGCTAAATTTAAAAAAGCTTAGATCTTTTTATATTCAAAGTTACAAAGCAAATTTTTTTACAAAAATTCAAGCCTTTTAACTAAGATGTATAAGCTTAAAAACTTTTAGTTTTAATTAAATTCAAGCAAACACTTGAATTTATCTTACAAAGCATTCATCAAAAATCAACTCTAAGCTTAAAAGCCTTTATAAAAGCTAAAATACAAAAAATTATTTAACTTTAAAGCTATACAAAAAACACAAACTAAAGCAAATATAAGCCTACAAGCTTAAATAAGCCAAAACAACAGAACTTAAAATGCCAAGTGCTAAGACAAAAAGCTGAGGCTTTCTATCCTTTTTACTAGCAAAAAATGTAATCATAAGTCCTGAAAGATAAAGCAAGATTAAACTTAGCCCAAAGCCTATGGATAAAATTCTAAAATACCACTCCCCCTTATCCTTATGCAATAAAATTATATCTCCAAGCAAGCTTCTTGTGGTGGTAGTAATTAACAGATCATCTCCTTCTTGTCTTAAATTTACACTATAATGCACCCCTCCCATACTCAGCCCTCCTTGCTTTCTATCTGCTCTTAAGCTCTTGTTGCTTGGTTCTTTTATGCCATTTTCTCTTAGAAGGGCTAGTATTTGAGTGCTTTCTTCAACCAAGCTTGTTTGTTCTAGCTTGTAGCTTTGTTTAAAACTTAGGGTATTTTCATCTGCTCCAAGTATATAAGCAAGTCCGCTCAAAGCATAAATTAAAGCCACAGGCAGGAAAAATAAGCTCACATAGATGTGGATATTACGAAAAAGCTTGTTTTTATTTATCATATTAGCTCCTTTTTATTTATCAATTATTATAACATAATGAAAGTGAATTAACTGTGAATTTGATTAAAAAGCAAAATTTATATAAAACGGTCTAAAAAATTACTCTTTAAACTCTAAGTTTCTAAAAAGCTCAAAGCATTCAAAGGCTTTGAATTTTAAAAAAATTAAATCAAAAAGCTTTAAATTTAAACAAATCTTAATAAGAACAAAAAATCAAAACACTTTAAATTCAAGCACATTTTAATAACAATGAATCTTTTACTAAATTTTAAATCCAGCTTTAATTTTAGCTTTTGTAACAAGGCTTTTTATCCTTTTTAAAATGGGTTAAAGATATAAAAAATTCAGCTTGTGATTTAAAATGTAGCAAGGAAGTTTAAATGATCTTTTTGAAAAATCCAGCATCACAAAGGCTATCTTGTCTCAAAAGAACTAAGCTTACAAGATGATTAAAAATAAACGCTATTTTAAAAAAAGCTTAAATTTAATAAAATTTTTAGCGAACAAAACTTAAATTCAAAGAGGCTTTGAAACTTATTAAAATCTTAAATTCAAGGGTTTTAATCTTAAAAATTTTAGTCAAATTATTAAATTTTCATTAAAAATATCCAAAGAATGTCTATCTTTAAGGCTTTTAAATTTTGGAAATGGATACTTTTAGCTGATATAATTAGAGCCAAAGCTTGGTAAAATAGACCTTGGTATATATTTTTTCCTACATGTGAAAGCGAAAATTTAATCAATTTTAAAGTGTTTTTGTGCTGATCTTTGCCTAAGCCAAATCGCCCATTTTGTAAGCTTTCTCGCCCTTGTGTGAAACGAAACAAAAAATTTCTAGGGACCTTACAAAGGTTAGCTTATCTCAGTTTCAAGGCATAGAATTTTTCACGCACTTAAAAAAAATTGAATTTAGATACAATGTCAAAGTTAAGAATGAAAATTTGCATTAAAGGAAAAATATGCAAACCTTACATCTACCAAATGATTTAGCAAGACTTAAAAACACGCATTATAAAAGATTTAACACAGCCTCTTTTGCAAAATTTACTCAGCAAAAAAGTAGCTTTTCTAAACTCGTGCATTTTGCCAATAATGCCATCGTCTTTGTGAAATCTGGCTCAAAAATTATGCATACACAAAATCAAGCTTATGAGGTCTTTGAAAATGAGGCATTGTTTTTAAAGGCCGGACCTTACACTCTAAGCAACATTGCCTTAAATGATGGAAACTATGAGGCATTTTTGTTTTTCTTTGATAATGCCTTTCTTGTTTCTCTAATGCAAAAACATCATAAAATCTTTGCCAAAAACACCACAAAAACTACTCAAGGCTTAAAAACAAATGCCTTGAAAACAAAGGATAAAGAACTAAATCATATCTTAGAGGGCTTTGGGCTGTATTTTAAGGAAAATACGCAAATTTTTGAGCCACTCATTAACCTAAAATTTGAAGAAATTTTTATGCATTTGGCATTAAAAAATGCGACCTTTAACGCGTTTTTGCAAGAGATTGTAAGTAGCTTGCATTTGGAGTATGATAAGCTTTTTGCACTTTGTGAGCTTGATTTTATCACAGTTGGTGAAATGGCAAAGCTTGTAAGGACTGATCTAAGTAGCTTTTCAAAATCCTTTAAACAAAGCTTTAAACTTAGTCCTAAACAATACCTTGATGAAAGAAGGTTTGAGAAAGCAAAATCAATGCTTAGCTTTTCGCAAGCAAACATCAATGAGGTGTGTCATAATGTAGGCTTTAGCTCGGCTTCTTGGTTTATTAAAAGATTTAAAGAAAGATACGGCTTAACCCCAAAACAGTTTCAAAAAACAAGTATTTTTTCCCAAAAAACTAGCACAAATTAGCCCTGCCTTTATTGCATAATTTCCCTTGTAAATTATCTTAAAAGGAGAAGTGAAATGAAAAACACTTTTTTAGCGTGCGCGTTGATCGCGGGATTAGTTTTAAGTGTAGCACAAGCTGCTAGTATAAAGAGCATTAAGGGGTTTTCTAGCCCTGAAAGCGTCTTTGTAGGCAAGGATTTTATCTTTGTCTCAAATATTGGAGTTAAGCCAGAGGTCTTAGCCAAAGACGGTGATGGCTTTATCTCAAAGCTAGATAAAAATGGCAAAATGATAGAGCAAAAATTTGCTAGCTTACTTAATGCACCAAAGGGAATGTTTGAGCTTAATGGCAATCTTTATGTCCTAGATATTGATACTCTTGTAGGCTTTAATGTGAAAAATGGCAAGAAAGTCTTTGAGCTTGAGATTAAAGGAAGCGTGTTTTTAAATGGCATTGTGGCACTAGATTCTACTACCTTGCTTATAAGTGATACGAGCACGGGCAGTATTTATAGCCTAGATTTGCAATCAAAAACATATAAAGAGTTTGTCCGCCTTGATTTAGCGAAGTTTGGAGGAGGCAACGGTATGCTTTTAGACCCCAAAAAAGATACACTCTATGTGGCGTGTTATCACCCAGATGGCAAAAGTGGGGGCGTGGTATTAAGCATTGATATAAAAAGCAAAAAAATCACCACCATATATGATAAAAAGGGAGCTTATGATGGCATAGTCTTTGCTAAAAATGGCGACTTGCTTGTAAGCGATTGGGGTGAGGGGCTTAATGGCAAGATTTTAAGGCTTAATAAAAACACAAAGGGTGCAACAGCCTTAGAACTTCTAGCGATGAAAGGACCTGCTGATATGTTTAGCGATGGCAACACGCTTTATGTCCCAAAAATGCTTGAAAATGAGGTGGTGATTTTGCCATTGCCCTAGCAAGCATAAATATGCCTAAGGCAAAGAAAATGTAGATAAAAGTTTTAGAGCTTAGCCCTGCATTATAGAAGCTAGATTCTATAATGCAGGCCTTTTAAAGCCCTTGCAGATGTTTTTTTAAACTTTTGCTACTTAGCAGGATCATTAAGCCCTTTGCAAGCTAAAAGAGCTTTAAGCCAATTTCACTAAATTTTACAGCAATTGATATTTTTAGCTGATATAGTTACAACCCAAAGCTTGATAAAACCGTTCTTAGTGTATATTTTTGCCCTACATTTGAAAGCGAAAATTTAATCAATTTTAAAGTGTTTTTGTGCTGATCTTTGTGTGAACAAAATCGCCCTTTTGTAAGATTTCTCGCCCTTGTGTGAAACGAAATAGAAAAGTTCTAAGGATCTTACAAAGGCTAGCTTATCTCAGTTTCAAGGCATAGAATTTTTCACACACTTAAAAGAAATTGAATTTAATCTAAGATCAAGCTTAAAAATGAAAATTTGTATAAATTTTGTTAGAGTGTCTTAGAAAAAATCCTTTTAGACTAAAAGTATCAAGCTCCTTTCAAAAACTTTAAATTCAAGCAAGGTTTAATGACAATGAATCTTTTACTAAATTTTAAATCTAGCCTTAAATTTAGCTTTTATAAGAAGGCTTTTTGTCTTTCTTAGAATAAGCTAAATATCTAAATTTTACCTTGTTATTTAAAATGTAGCAAGGAAGCTTAAAAGATCTTTTTGAAAAATCCAGCCTCACAAAGGCTATCTTGTCTCAAAAGAATTAAGCTTACAAGATGATTAAAAACAAACGCTATTTTAAAAAAAGCTTAAATTTAATAAAATTTTTAGCAAACAAAAGTTAAATTCAAAGAGGCTTTGAAGCTTATAAAAATCTTAAATCCAAGGGTTTTAATCTTAAAAATTTTAGTCAAATTATTAAGTTTTCATTAAAAAAATTCAAAGAATTGTCTATCTTTAAGGCTTTTAAATTTTTATAAATAAAAAGACTCTTTTATAAAAAATGTTGATTTTTATCTTTCTTAAAGTAAAGCTTAGTATATAAAAATAGGCTCAATTAAACTTGCTATGATGTTGGCTTATCAATTTTAATAAATTTTGATGAGAATTTTATCCTAAATTTTTTATCTTAATTTCTTTTAAATGAAGAATAAAATTTTCTTTCTTAGCCATTAAATTTGACAGATCTAAACTTCGCCTAGCTCCTTATACTACGCACTTGCAAGTTCGTAGCACGAAGTAAAAAATTCACAATTTCGTTGATATGATCTCGTGCCTTTGCAAACTCATCACTATGTTTTGCAAAATCTTGTGTCCTTGTTCCTTCTTGCAAATAAACGAGTGTGTAGCACGAAGTAAAAACACAGACCTTGCTTGTAAGCCCCACGCCCAAGCGTTTTGCATACTCTGTGAGCCACTTCTACTGCACAAACAAGTGCAACGCAATAAAAAGTAATTCTCATCAACTGCAAGCTCAGCACTCATTTTCTAAAGAAACTTCGCTTTGCTGATTTTTCACATTCTTTGGCTATCAAAATGCGAATTTCTTTGAAAATCTTACATAAATTTTGATGACAAAGAGGACAAAGTTTAGCTATTTTTTCACCTCTAAATCAAAACTTTTTGCAAAAAGAAAGTCCTCTAAGATGCGAAACAAAAATACTTCAAAATTTCCATAAATTTATTTTCAGAAATTCAAAAACGAAACTTTGTTTTTCATCGCTAAAATCATAATTGAAAGCTATTTTGTTAGAGTTTAAGTTGCCTAAGTTTAATTAATAAGCCTAAAAACAAGACAAGAAGCTAATTTTAGCCCTTTAATTTAGCTTCAAAGCAAGACAAGGGACTAATTTTAGCACCCTTGTCAAGCTATCCTTAATCTAGCACAGTGTATTTATAAGGCTTGGTATCCTTATCCATTTGCAGATATTTTGACGGAGGATTTGAGTTAATCTCTTTGTGTTTGTAATACCTATCCCCTGCCTTTGCCCCATTTAGATCAACCTTATAATGAAGCTCGCCAGGATTTAGCCTTTGAATCTCCTCAAAGCCCCATTCAGAAGCCTCGTAAGCTATATTGTGCCTTGAAGCTATGATGGCAAGCTTGGTTTGTCCTTGCCTTGCCATTTCAACAGCTTGTAAGAGCATCCTTGAAGCCTCTCTTGGATTATGAAAGCCTGTTGAGTTTTCAGCACCCACAAAGTCTCCTCTCATTTGAGCTCGTCTGTGAAGTTCAAGCACTTCTTTTAAGCTTGCTGAAATTTTCTTATCATCAGCCTTTCCCTCAGTTTGAAATTCGGCTTTCTTGCCTAACTCAGCTCTAATAAGCTCTATGTCTTTGATTAAACTAACTGTGGCGTATTCTGCACTTCTTAGATCAAAGGCTACTGATTTTTGAATGTCAAGTATTTGGGCTCTAAGATAGTCCTCGCTTTGAGTATGACAGCTCTTACAGGCTGAATTTATGTCTTGTAGGGGCGAGGTTACATTGTGATTAGTCATCTTTTTTGCACCCTTTCTAAGATAGGGCATATGACAGTCAGCACAGCTTACCCCATTTGCAGCATGTACGCCCCCGCTGTAAAGTTCTGTTTCTGGGTGTTGAATTTTAATCATATCAGCCTTTGTTAATTTATGAGTCCAATCAGAAGGAAAAACCCCTCTAATCTTGTCATAATAATCCTCAAACATTTCTATCCTAAAAGGCTGTCCCTTTTTCCACTCAGCCCAAGGAAATACAAGTTCTATCCCATCTACTTCGATCTCAGTTGGAGCATTACCGTCTCTCCAAGAATCAAACTCATCATAGGTTTTTTGAGTGCCATTGAACCATTTTTTACTAGCGTCATTAGCAATGCTCTCGCCCATCACCTTAACCTTTGTGCCTGTGGGTCTAAAATAATACTCAGTATGACACTGGGCACAAACCAAGCTTCTCATCTCCTCCCTTGTAGCCTTTATGCCCTGTGCTTCATCCCTCTCATAACCCCTTGCCACCAAAGAATTAATAGCCGCAGGTCTAGTAAGTCGAAGATTCATAGTATCTGGTGAGTGGCAATCCGCACAAGTAACCCCCATTCTCTTGCCCCCATGAGGTGAGCTGTGCTGGGCTGAGTTCTCAACTATGCCATCTAAGGCAGGGATATTTTTTATCATAGTCCAGTATTTAGTGGAATTAAAAGCCACCCAGTCGTTTTTAGCACTGTGTTTAAGTAGCCAAGGAGTAAAGCCACTGTGGCAGTTCATACAGGCTGCTGGCTGTCCGTTAAAGCCTGCAAAGCCGTGTGAATTTAAAAAATCTTTGTTGTTTCTTGCTGTATCCATTTGATCAACTTGGATCCAAAAATGCCCTCTTTCCTCGTTTGCATCAATGGAAAAGGGATAGCCAGCCCAAAGTACAGTAAGCTGGGGATAGCGGATTAACTTAGAATAAGCCAAATTCCCACCAAATTCAGTAGATATAGGCTTTTCCTCCTCTACTGTTAGATACATATCTAGGTAATCTGGGAAATTCTGCCCCCATACATCATATCTTGGATCATCATCGCTCATCTCAACCAAGCCCTTAGAGATAATCCCTCCAACGCCTTCATTTTGCTTTTTGCTTATGTCATGGTTTAGCCAAAGCACACCGACGGTTAAAAGCACTAGTATTGCTATTAAAGCAACTGTTGTATTTTTATTCATCTTTTCTCCTTTGTTTAAAATCCTCTTTTATGCCCTACTCCTGTATGACAGGAGACACATTTTAAAGCCTGATCCTTATGTGGATTTAAAGAAGCACTAACTGTATGAGCTGCTACCTCGCTATGACAGCGAACGCAGTTATCTTGCACCCAGCGCTTGGTTTTTTCATTTGCACTTAAATTTACAGGAAGTTCATTTAGCTTGAAAGAAAAGGCATAGCCGTGTCCTAGTCCACTTTGAGCCTTGGCTAACCACTTGTTTATGAAATTATGCGGAACATGGCAGTCATTACAGGTTGCTATGGGTTGTGAGTTGATTTGCTTTGAATGAGGTGATTTTATGTAGTCGTTATAAACCTCGTTCATAATGTGGCAATTATTACAGGCTGAGCTTGAATCTGAAAGATAGGATATGCCCTTGGCATTATAAAAGGTGTAAAAAGCTAATGCAAAAAAAACAAAAAGCAAAACTATAAAAACAGTAAAAAGGCTATTTTTAAGCTCTTTCATCTTGTTTTCCTTTAAAGTTTGTTAAACTTAAATTTGTATTCTATAAATAAAATTCTTAATAAAAGCTTAAGATTTTATCAAATTTGATTTATTTTGCTAGTTTAAAATCAAAAATTTTGATATATATTTAAAAGCCTTATTGAAAATTTTGCCACTTTTTATGCCTTGAATTTAAATAAAAATTCAAAAAATAAGCCCTTTGTTTCAAAGGCTTTTTAATAAATGAATTCACAGTTAATTCACAGTTTCAAGCTAAACTTTTGGCATTTTTAACGGTTAAGGAAGTTTTATGAGCTTAAATTTAAAGCACATTCTAAACAAGCTAAAAAGCAAAAAAATCCTCCTTTTAAGTGGCATTTTTTTAATGCTTATCATCTTGCTTTTATATCTTATCCTAAAAGAAGATAGCACTAAGTCTTTAATCACTCAAAAGATAAATAGAGCAAACATAGAACAAAGCATAGACGCGGTGGGCGAGGTCTATGCAAAAAAGCAAGTTGATGTGGGTGCTCAAATTAGCGGACAGATAGTCAAGCTTTATGTGGAGATAGGAGATGTGGTTAAAACAGGAGACATAGTGGCTCAAATCGAAAAGGATAAGCAAGAAAACGAATATGAGATCACAAAGGCTCAGCTTGAAAGTGCCAAGGCAAATCTACAAAGCAAGGAAGTAGCCCTAGAAATAGCGGATAATCAATACAAAAGAGAACAAAAACTCTATGAAAACAAGGCTACAAGCCTAGAAAATTTAGAAAGCCTAAAAAACAATTTTTACTCCTTGCAAGCAAATGTGGCTGAGCTAAATTCTCAAATAGTTCAGCTTGAAATTCAGCTTAAAAACGCCCAAAAGGATCTAAGCTATACAACCATCACAGCACCAATGGATGGCACGGTTATAAATGTAGCAGTAGATGAGGGACAAAGCGTTAGGGCAGGAGATACAGCCCCTACCATAGTTCGCATAGCAGATCTAAATGAGATGGAAATTCGTATGGAAATAGCAGAAGCAGATGTAAATAAGATAAGAGTAGGAACAGCGGTTAAATTTTCCATCTTAAATGATCCTGACACAAAGTATGAAGCACAAATTTCAAGCATAGATCCAGCCCACACCACAACAAGCGATGCCACCTCCACAAGCACCACAAGCAGTAGTAGCACCAGTGCTATTTATTATTATGCCAAGGTTTTTGTGAAAAATAAAGAAAATTTCTTACGTATAGGAATGAGCGTTGAAAACTCCATAGTCATAGCAAGTGCGAAAAATGCCCTAGCAGTGCCGACATACGCCATAAAAAACGACAAGGGAGGCTACTATGTAGAGCTTTTAAAGGATGGGCAAGTTATCAAAAGCTATGTGAAAATAGGCATAAAAGATAGCATAAATTCACAGATTTTACAAGGTGTAAGCGAGAATGACATACTTGTGCTTTCAGGAGGTGGCAAGGCGGTTTCAAATAGGAATTCAAGAGGAGGCGGACCTCCGCCGTTTTGATAAGCTTGTTTGTTATTGCAAACAAAAACAAGCATAAGCGAGTTTTGCGTGGCAATCCACAGCTTATAGGCTCTTAGACTTTGCGATTTTAGAAAATGCGTGAATTTATTATGCCTTTCTAAAATGGCAAGCTTTATAGCTTTTTTGACTATGGATTTTGCTTAAGATCTTGTAAGGCATTTTTGCTACGCAAAAACCGTTTCTTGTGCCAACACGATTTTGCTAGATAAGATCTCGCAATGATGTCGTGGAGTGTGAATTTTGCTTGAATTTTTTTGAAAAATTCACTAAATTTAAGCAAATTGTGTGAATTTTAAACAAAAAATTCACACAAACCGTTTAAATTCAGCAAAAGCCTGAATTTAAGGCTATGAATTTAACAAGGAAGGCGTGCATTTGCGTTTTAAATGGCAAGAAAATTGAATTTTCAAGCCAAACGAAAGATGACAAGGCCATCTTGAGTGGATTTTTGGGGCTGTGAGGTTAAAATCAAACAAGGCTAGGTAATGAAACCTAACGCCTTGAGATTTTAACGAACTTTCCAAAAAGCCACCAAGAGACAATGCCCTTACAACAAGGAAACAAAAATATGATTTTTTTAAATGACATACATAAACACATAGGACAAAGCGAAATTCTAAGAGGCATAAACCTACACATCGCAAAGGGTGAATTTGTAGCGATTATTGGGCAAAGCGGTAGCGGCAAGACCTCACTTTTAAATATTATAGGCACTCTTGATGAGCCAAGTTCTGGCTCATACATCTTTGAAAACTACGAGGTTACAAGCCTTAACACAGAGGAAAAGTCTCGTTTAAGACGCGAGAAAATTGGCTTTATCTTTCAAAGATATAATCTTTTAAGCCTTATGAATGCAAGTGAAAATGTGTCCCTACCTGCTGTTTATGCTGGGCTTAGTGCTTCAAAAAGAAATCAAAGGGCAAGGGAGATTTTAGCTAGTTTAGAACTTGATCATAAGCTAAACTCAAAGCCAAATGAGCTAAGCGGGGGTCAGCAACAAAGGGTTAGCATAGCTAGGGCCTTGATGAATGGAGGAGATCTCATTTTAGCGGACGAGCCAACAGGAGCACTTGATAGCAAAAGTGGGGTTATGGTGCTTGAAATTTTACAAAGGCTCAATAAAGAAGGACATACCATAGTCCTAGTAACGCATGATCCCTCAATAGCAGCAAAGGCAAGGAGGATCATAGAGATCAAAGACGGTGAAATTATTGGGGATTCAGGGGATACTCGTCACTTTGAGCCTGCGAAAGTAGGCGAAGAATCCACACCTAAAATCAAAGGCGGCTTTCAGGCTGTGGATTCTTCGTTTCGTGCTACGCACTCCGCTCAGAATGACAATGAGGATGTGAATTCTGTGAATTTAAACGACCAAAGCGTGAATGTAAACGAAAATTCAGCCCAAATTTCACAAGAAAATTCACAAAATTCAGCAAATTCCATAAATTCAAACAAAAATTCAAGCCAAAATTCAATAAACTCCACAAATTCACCCCCACAAAAACCTCAAATCAAAGCTATGCCAAAGGAAGTGAAAAGCTATGCCTTGTTTAAAAATCAACTCCTTGAAAGTCTTAAAATCGCCTACTCCTCCATAGTAGCACACAAGCTTCGCTCGCTTTTAACTATGCTAGGCATTATAATAGGCATAGCCTCTGTGGTAAGCGTCGTTGCTTTGGGGCTTGGCTCTAAACAAAGAGTCCTAGAAAGCATAGCAAGACTAGGCACAAACACCATAGAAGTTCACGGAGGAAGAGGCTATGGGGATCTTAGATCAGGAAGGGTAAAACTAGCATTAAGCGATCTATATACCTTGCAAAATCTGCCCTACTTGGAGTCTGTGGAGGCTCAAGATGCACAAAGCGGCACGGCAACTTATGGCAATATCTCTTTGAGTGCTAGGATGGAAGGAGGAGGGATACATATCTTTGATATAAGGGGCTTAAGCCTTGATTTTGGTCGTTTGTTTAATGAAGAAGAGGTGCAAGAGGCTATGAATGTAGCGGTGTTAGATGATAATGGCAAAAAGAGATTGTTTGCTGATCTTTCAAAAGATGAGATCATAGGCAAAACAGTGCTTTTTAACAAACAACCCTTTAAGATCATAGGCGTACTGCAAAAGGATCCAAGAAAGCCTGATTCTGACATAAATGTCAAGCTTTACACCCCCTACACAACCCTTCGCAACAAGATCACAGGCTCACGCGTGGTATCTCAAATAGTAGCAAAGGTTAGCAATGAGGCTAATCCCTCCCTGGCTGAGGAGGCTATGATTAGAACCCTTGAGATAAAAAGGGGACAAAGGGACTTTTTCACCATAAATTCAGACTCAATCAAACAGTCCATAGAAGAAAACAGCCGCACAATGACCATTTTAATCACCTCAATAGCCATCATAGCCCTTGTAGTAGGTGGAATTGGCGTTATGAATATAATGATAGTCTCAGTGAGCGAACGCACAAGAGAAATTGGCATCAGAATGGCAATTGGAGCACGCAAAGAGGACATACTCTTTCAATTTTTAATAGAAGCCATAATGATCTGTATGATAGGGGCTATTTTGGGGGTGGGACTTAGCTTTGTGGTGGTTGAGGTATTTAATGCTTTAAGCAAGGACTTTTTGATGATAATGTCTGGTGCTTCTGTGCTTTTGGGGCTTCTTAGTTCTGTTATTATAGGGCTTGTTTTTGGCTTTTTTCCTGCTAAAAACGCAGCGAATTTAAACCCCATAAATGCTCTGTCAAAGGAGTAAAAAGGCTTTTTTTAAACATAAATTGTCGTGTTAAGCCTTGCAAAAAGGCTTAAAATTGACTAAATTGCGTGAATTTTTAAGCCCTTCGCATTAAAGGATTAAAAATGGCAAAAGGCATTTTTTGAAAAATTAAATGTCTAGTAAAATGAGACATTTTTGAAACATTGATCGTTTAGCAAGGCATTTTAAATTTAAAAGGATTAAGTAAATTAAGAAAGGAAGAAATGAAAAAGGCTATCTTTTTGGCATTTGTGTGCATTTTTTTAAGCTCTTGTGCGGCTAAGTTTGATGAGTTTATGCAAAAAGAAGCTTTGCAAATTCAGCCAAATTTAAGCGAGCTAGATCAAATTCAAAGCTGGTGGAAGGCTTATGAAAATGAGCCTATAAGCTTAATCATAGAGGCTCTTTTAAGGCACAATAGCCAGATAAATGTAGCTAGATACTCGCTTTTAAGTACTGTTGCTAGGTATAAGCTCATTAATTTTGATCTTTATCCAAGCCTAAGTGGCAACCTAGGAGCAAGCATAGCAAAGGATTTAAATTTAGGAACAAGAAGCAATGCCTTTTCAAATGCCTTGAATTTAAGCTATGAGCTTGATCTTTATGGCAAGATCATAGATGAAAAAAGCTCGGCTGAATTTAGTGCAAGGGCTAGTTTGTATGAGCTTGAAAGCTTGAAATTAAGCCTTATAAATCAAGGCATTAATAACTCCTTTGAGCTTGTATATTTTAATGATGTAGAAAAATTACTTAAAGAATACATAAGCAATTTAGAAGAAGCAAAAAGAATTTACACCCTTAAATACGAGCTTGGCAGGGTGGAGGAGCTTGATCTTTTAAACATAGAACAAAGCCTTTTAAATGCCAAACAAAATCTCTTGCAAAATGAGCAAAACAAAGAATTAATACTTAAAACTTTAAAGGATCTACTGGGCAACAAAGACAGTTTCACATTGATAGATAGGCTCTTAGAGCTGTCTTTGAGTGATTTTAAAGAACTTAGTGTGAATTTTGATCTAAGTTTAGAAGCTTTTACAAACAGACCTGATGTCAAAGCAAGTGCAAGTTCTTTAAGTGCAGCCTTTAAAAGCTACAAGGCTGTGCAAAAATCTATGTATCCTACTGTGTCCTTGGGAGCTAATTTAAGTGGCAATTCAACTGAGCTAAATGAAAGCTTTAAGCTTGTGAATTTAGGAGGGGTGTTTCAGCTTTCCTTGCCCTTTTTAGACTATGGCAGGGTAAGGCAAAATGTGCAAATTTCAAAATTTGCTTATGAAAGCTTGAAAACAAGCTACGAACAAACCTTACAAAGTGCCATAAATGAATTTTATGCTTGCTACAAGGACTATGAGTATAATATCAAGCTTTATGAAAATATCAAGCTCATTAACTCAAAAGAAGCTCTTATCACAAAGGCTTATTTGCAAAAATACGAGCTAGGAAGAGCTGAGCTAAAAGACTACCTAGACGCTAGAAATAGCTTTATAAACTCCTCTCAAGAAATTCTAAGATCAAGATTAAATTTGCTAAAAACCATAAATAGCTATTTTCAAATCACAGCAAGGAGTGAGAATTTATAGCCTAAACTCGCAATTTATGGCTACATTGAAGCAAGGATAAGGCTGAATTTGACTAATTTAAACTAAATTCAAGCAAGGCTTGAGGCTCTTGCTTTTTAGTTTGCTTATTTTAAAAATGTTTGTGAATTTTTTCTTGCAATTTTATCTTTTTCATCTTTAAAGCTAAGAATATCCGGCTTTGCTAACTTTCTAAGTGTCAAATTTTGTTGTAAATCTAAGCTATAAAAAGGCATTAATCTTTATCGCATTATCTGTACCAACTCACATCCGCATAGGCTTTAATGTGTGCGACTTCTCTAGCTATTAATTCTAGTTCTTGTGTTGTAAGCCCTAAACTATACTCTGAATCAATT
>NZ_QHLI01000012.1 GCF_006864425.1 Campylobacter troglodytis
GAAACAGAATTTAGATATAATACGAAGAATTTAGGACAAAATCTTTATCAAAATTTTCTGAAATTGATAAGAGAAAATCCTATTAAAGTATCTTGAGCCATTATTTTTATGCTTTAAATTTCATTTACTAGAACTTTATTTTGCGTTTTTAAGACCTGCCAAAAGCTGTATAAATCAGCATTTAAATTATTTGCAAAAATGCGTTTTTGCCTTTGAGCTAGATAAAGTCCAACGCTTCCACCACCAAAAAATGGCTCTCTAAATTAGCTAAATTCAAACGGAAAAAACGGCACAAGGGTTTTTAATGCCCTGCTTTTACCGCCAGGGTAGCGAAGTGGGGATTTTATAAACTTAGTTTTCATCGTTTATCCAAATTTCAAAATTATTATTTTTAGCTTCTTTATTTAAGGCATTAAGCGTTGTTATTTGGGACTTAGAAAAGCTATGAGAAAGGATGAAAGATTGTAAATTCTCGCTTGGAAGTTTAAAATTTTCTTGCAAGACATTTGAAGTAAGCCTTAAAACTACTTTAAACTTCTTAAAACCTTGAATTTCAAAAAGATTATTATAAATCATAAGTTTTAAAAGACCGTCTTTTATGTCATCATTGCTTGGCAAAAGGGCGTTTTTGCTGTGTTTGCTCTCGCATAAATGCAAAATGTTGTTTTTCACAAAAACATCATCAATGGTAAAAAAATACTGTCCGCCAAGATAATTTTCTATAACGATTTTAGCCTTTTTTCCTACTGCAATTTGCTCTTTTGGTTGCGCGGTTAAAGCTTTTGCGTTTTGTGCTTTTTTGGCTTTTTCACGCGAAAAAGAAATAAATTCATCTTTGTTTTGCGTGATTTTGGCAAGAAATTTATCTATGTTTTGTGGGTTGTGAAGTTTGATTTTTAGGGATTTTGAAATGTTTTCATAGGCATTTTTTGCTAAATTTACGAGCTTTGAAAGCTTTTGGGTGCTAAGTTGATTAAGATTATAATGCAGTGCTGATTGATGATAGTTGCAAAGGTCATTAAGCTCTGATAAAATGTGTTCGTTGTTAAATTTTTGATTTGTGATTTTGCCTTTTAATTTGGGGTGTAGCTGCGCCTTGTCATAAAAAGCTATTATGACATAGACATTCAAAAGGCTCATTAAAGAAACAGTATCAAACTGCAAATAATCCATATCGCCATTTATGCCCTCATCTTTGATAAGCGGAATTATCGTTACGACCTTGTTTGCGGGGCTTGAAAAGGTGTCATAAACCCTTGCATAAGGGTAAGAGCGTGTTCGTTTGGGGCTTACCCACTTGCTTAGGGCAAAGCTTTTATCTTTAAAATTCACAAGGCTTAGGCTTGGCAAGTCGTTAATGTTTGTAAAATTCACGCAAGGCAAGTTCTCAACCCAGCATTTTTGATAAGAAAAATTTGTAAGTTTTGCATTTATCACCCTTGGCACCTCTTTAAATTTTCTTATTATAATGCTTTTTTGCTAAGAAAATTTAAAAAATGACTTCTTCACATATTGTCGTAAGCTTTAAATGACAAATCAACACTTTTTGAAAAAAACCTTTCACAAAAACCCACATCCCAAAAAATTCTCAAAAAATTCAAACCCCCCCTTCACCCCCTATCACTCTTCGCCAAATTACACTCCCTACAAAGCATTTGGCAGTTTGAAAGCTCGGTTCTGCCGCCCTTACTCCAAGGCATTATGTGATCAGCGTGCATAGCCGAAAGCTCCAAAACCTCATTTTCGTGCGGACATTTGACATTCTTTAAGCCCTTGCCTCCGTCCTTTACGCCTCCGCCATTTGCACAAAGTCCCCCCTGTGCCTCATACACTTGCGATTTTTGACTCTCGCTAAAAGCCCTTAAATTCAAATGCTTTTCATTGCGACTTAAAACAAATTCATAAATGCCCCTTTTGCTTGTTACCTCATCATCCATTAAAAGCCTTGAAATTTCAGCTTCAAGCTCGTTTGCATCCAAAGCCTTGTCCTTATAAGCATTATAAAAAAACCCCCATTCAAGCCCCTTCATCTCTTTGCGGTATTTTGTGAATTTCGCCTCAACCCACTCGATTACATTGTTAAAATAAAGCCACAGCTCATCGGCATTTTTTGCCCTCATAGTTTTGTTGTGATTCATATAGCCTTCTATTAGCTTATTATCCCTACTTCCTACCTTCCACGCTATAATTGTTTCAAGGTATTCTTGCCTTATAGCCTCGCCTCTTAAATACCTCCCCCCTCTTTGCTCGGCTAGTGAATTTCTCTTGCTAAAACGTCTTTTTGCATCGCTTAGCCACGCACAAGCATACACAGCATTTCTTAGCTCTTGTTCTGTTAGCTTTTCGCCTGCTATATTGATAGTCCTAAACCACTCTAACTTCTCGCTGTCCTCGCCCTCGCAGATATAAACTTGCAATTTATAGTTTAAAAAGCTCTCTCTTTCATCGCTTGGCATAGTTTCATAATTCATTATAGAACTAGCAAAATTCGCCTTAAAGGTCATCTTTTCAAGGGAAAAATTCACAGCCGCAAATTCACAAATGCTAATTGTCCTTTGCTGTCCGTCAAGCACCTCATACTCAAATTCAGCGTCCTTTTCGGTATTTTTCACCCAATACATAGTATTTAAGGGAAAGCCCCAAAGTATAGTTTGCACAACGGCATTTCTTTGGCTATCCTTATACACAAATTCACGTTGATACTTTGGGCGTATATTTAGCTTGCCATTAAAGGCTACTACCTGTCCGCTTTTCTCATCATTTGCATAGCCTTTGATTAAATCCCTAATGGGAATTTCTTGTAGGGTGATTTTCATTTTTACTCCTTTTTAGAATCTAGTTGATTTATCACGCTCCTTGCGGAGTGTAATCCAAAAATCCCCCTCACTTGCGGAGTGTAATCCAAAATTCCCCCTCCTTTGTTTAAGGTGGCTTACATCTTGTTCCCCCTCCCTTGCGGAGGGGGTTAGGGGGTGGGTAATTTGCGTAGCAAAAAGCAAAAGCCTAGATTTGTCATTTTGAGCCACAGGCGAAAAATCTCTATTTTGAGAATCTTTTGAGATACTTTGGGCTTTGCTATCAGTATGACAAGTCGTATAACTCATTTTTTGTCCTTTTTAGAATCTAGTTGATTTATCACGCTCCTTGCGGAGTGTAATCCAAAATTCCCCCTCCTTTGCGAGAGGATTTTGCCTTTGTTCCCCCCACCTCATTTGCGGAGTGGCAGACGGAGAGAGTCTCCACTGATTCCCCCTCCCTTGCGGAAAATTCAAAAATCCTCCCCCCTTCCTTTGTTTAAGGTGGCTTACATCTTGTTCCCCCTCCCTTGCGGAGCGTTGATTCCAAAGATTCCCCCTCCCTTGCGGAGGGGGTTAGGGGGTGGGTATTTAAGGCATAAGCCTTAAAATATCGCTTTAACAAAGGCAATACTTTATTTATAAGGCAACGCCCTAAAATTTGTCATTTTGAGCCTTTTTGCAAAAAAAGGCGAAAAATCTCTTTCGTTGAGATATTTCGCTACGCTCAATCCGCAGGATTTGCGAACGCTAGACGAAGCAACCATATGACAAAATCTAGGCTTTTGCTTTGAATTTTGCTTTTTGCTACGCAAATTACCCACCCCCTAACCCCCTCCGCAAGGGAGGGGGAACAAAGACAAAATCCTCTCGCAATGGATGGGGAAACAAAGAAAAGCCCCTCCCCTTGCGGGAGGGGTTTGGGGAGGGGTTCTCTCGCAAAGTGAGGGGGAACAAAGACAAAATCCTCTCGCAAGGGAGGGGGAATCAGTGGAGACTCTCTCCGTCTGCTCTCCGCAAGGGATGGGGAATCTTTTGAGATACTTCGGGCTTTGCCCTCAGTATGACAAGTCGTATAACTCATTTTTTGTCCTTTCGTTTAATTAAAATTCTTGCGTATGGGGGCAATAGATATTTGCTATTTTCGCTCGTGTAATAAATTTGATTAAAGGGTAATTTATCCGTCTCTAATGCTAACACGCAATTTATCGCTCCGCCATTTACAACAGAGCCATTTTTTAAATGTTTCTTTGGGCTGATATAATCTTTCGTTGGCGTGAAATTGTCTCGTGAATTTCCAAGTGCTAAAATCTCAAACTGCTCGGGGTTGTATTTATCCAAAAAGGTAATGGGAACGCCCATAACGCCCTCATAATCCATAGGAATTTCAGCCGTTTTATCTACATTTATGGCATTGTAGTTGTCGTATTTTGGGTATTTTTCAGGGGATTTTGAATAAAAATGTATGGTTTCTAGTGGCTCGTGGCGTTGTTTAATGTCTAAATTTGTGAACCAATTAACGCCAGAAACTCGTATCATACCTTCTTTATGGTCGCTTGCAGTTGCGTAGTCTTCGTAGTGGATATTGATAAAATGCCCCGCACCGCCACGAAATCCATAACCTAGCCAAATTTGATTTGCTTTTATGAGCTTAAAAATTTCTTTGTAGGTAATTGCATTTTGATTACCTATAATGAGAAACTTCTTATCAAATTCCATAAGCTGAGCCACATACTCCCGAAAAAGCGAAAAGGGCGGATTTGTAACGACAATGTCAGCTTGTTTTAAAAGCTCAATGCAATCTTTGCTTCTAAAATCCCCAGCATTGTTTGTATCCTCATCCTCTAAGATATCAAAAAGACTTTGCTCTTTTGTGGCTTTGTCAGATTTAAGCTCTGTGGTTTTGCTGTGTAATTTGTGCTTGTTTTTTTCAAAGTTTTCTAAAAGCTCTTGAGTAGGGCTATGCGAGAGAGAGAGAGAGAGAGTAATGATTCAAGCTCGGCAATGCTTGTTTTAGCAGGGTTTGAATGAGATTGTGCATTATGTATGCGTATGCAGTAAGCCTTTTTGGGTGAATCTTCCTTGCTAACTTCTCTAAAATTTTGACTTTTATAGCAAGTGGTAATTAGCTCTTTTAGCCCCAAATGCTTGAAATTTAAGAAAAAATACTTAAAAAAATTACTAGCTAGCGGATCATCGCAGTTGCAATACACCACCTTGTCCTTAAAATGTGCCTTGTAGTGCTTTAACTCGTTTTCAATGTCATTAAGCTGAGTATAAAACTCATCCTTTTTTGCCCTCTTTGCATTTTGCAAATTTACATTTGTGCCTTTGCTTGCTGAATTTGTCTTTGCTGAATTTGTGGAGTTTGGCATTTTGTATCCTTTAAATTTTTGTTATTATAATGCTTTTTTGCTAAGAAAATTTAAAAATTTGTGTTATAAGCTTAAGAATTCACAAACAAAGATCAAAGGGGGATAAATGAGCTTTGAAAAGCATTACGCAGCAGTTTATAGGGCTAAAAGAGGGGGCTTAAAATACCTTAGCGAGCTTGATGAGGTGAGATTAAAAGATTTAGTAGGCATTGAGGAGCAAAAAGAAGCTTTGATGCTTAACACAGAGCGTTTTTTAAATGGCAAAAGCTTTCATCACGCACTTTTATGGGGTGCAAGAGGCACAGGTAAATCAAGTCTGATTAAGGCCGTTTTTAACGAGCTAAAAGAGCAAAATTTGCGTATAGTTCAGCTTGATAAGAGCGATTTAAGTGCCTTGCCAGAGATCATAGACGAGCTTAGGGAATTAGCCTTTAAATTCATCATCTTTTGCGATGATTTTTCCTTTGAGGAAGGAGATCTTAGCTATAAGTTCTTAAAGCCTCTTTTAGAAGGGGGCATAGAAAGGCCGCCCTCAAACATAGTTTTGTATCTAAGCTCAAACCGTCGTCATTTATTGGCTGAATTTCAAAGGGATAACGAGGGGGTGAGTGTAGATGAGGGTGAGCTTCACCTTGGTGATTTAAAAGAGGAAAAATTGAGCTTAAGCGATAGATTTGGGCTTTGGCTTGGCTTTTATCAAGAAAGCCTTGAGGATTATTTAAAAATCGTTGATTTTTATTTCAAGGACAGCGAAATTTTCAAAAAGGACAAAGAAGCCTTGCACACGAGGGCAAAGCACTTTGCCTTGCTTCGAGCAAGTCGTAGCGGACGAGTAGCAAAGCAGTTTTATCTAAGCTTTAAGGATGGTTTAAAATTTTAAGCTTGTTATAAATTTACTTAAATTCACAAAAACAAAGCCTTCTAAGTGCTTGAAGGCAGGTTTTAGGCTGTTGGGGCAAGTGCATAAGTCTTAGTTAATGGTAATGCAAACGGTAAAATCAATGCAAGAAAGGCTTTTTACAAAGAAAAGATGAAAAATGTGTGGGCTAAGAGCTTAGCTATGTAAGCGTGGAGCTAGAGGGTTGGGTAACAAAACACAGATTACAAAGGACGAACTTTCAAGCAAGGTCTGTGTTTTGTAATCCGCAATTTGCATTCTATAATATCCACCCCATAAATCCCTCCGCATAGCATATATCTTATTCTTTAATGGCTTAAAATCAACATTTGATGAGTTCATAAACTCTTAAAGAAGGTGTTTAAGGCTTTTAATCCGTTTTCAGTTAAACCCACCCTATAAATCCCTCTTTGCAAGATAGGGGGGTTATTTGCTAGCACGCTTTGCTAACTCTGCAATGCAAGGGGGAGGATTTTAGCCTTTAAAAATCTTGCTTTGCAAGAGGCTTGTGCTAAGTGCATAAATTATTTAGTGATTCTTTTGTTTGTGCTACACCTTTTATAGTAGCAGGATTTTATAGATTTTTGAAATAATGAAGTTTAAATGGCTAGAATTTTTGTTTCAACTTGTTTAAATTCACATTGTGATTTAATCCTTTTAAGCTTGAATTTCTTTGTGTGTGATGCCAAATTTAAACTCTATGAAAAGAGTTAATCAACCTTCATTTGTTTAAGAACTTTAGCATTTTGGCTTGAATTTAAAGCTTGGGCAAATTAATCCTAGCTTCGTGCCTGAAAGGTTTAATAGCAAGATTTATGGATGATACAATTTAAATAAGCACTTGCAAATTGTGAGAATTTATGAGAGCATTAAAGGCTACATAGCGTATAGGCACTGTGTGCCAAGGGCTTAAATACTGGCTTTAAACAAGGGCTTAAATGCCTTCTAAGGATCTGCAAAAGCATAAAGCAAAGTTTAAATTTGCAAAATAAACTTTAAGAACTTAGTGCTAAATTCAAGCGAACTTGTGTGAGTGCTTGAATTTTGTGTGAATTTAAGCCTTGAATTTGAGGGACAAGGCGAGATTATTAAAATGGTGGCTTTTAAGCGAGTTTATCTTTAAGTTGAGGCTGTGAGTTTTTATTTACTCACTCTTTATAGCAATGACAGCTATGAACTAGGAGAAATATGAGGCACTTAGTCATATTTCTTGAAAACAAGCTTAGTCCTTGTGAATTTTTATGAAATTCACGTTTTGCTGTCATTTTCAATCTAAGCTGTCATTATTAGTATAAGAAGTAAGCAAAGAATTCACAGTTTAAGCTTTTTCTAAGCTAAAAGCGTTTTAAGTTCTAGCTTTTTATATCAAACGAAGTTTATTAAGTGAGATTTTTACCCGGTTTTTATTAGCAATACTTTAGCTTTAATTTTAAGAATGAAGTTTCTTTGATAAAATTTTTTGGCAAGTTACTTAGTTAAAATGATAAAACCGTGGGCTAAGATCAACGCCCTTTAAGCTCTTTTGAGGCTAGCTCTTAGAAGGTTTATAAAACAGTTTTTATAAGTTAAAATTTGTTTCAAACTCAGTTTATAAAACAGTTTTTTATAGCTTAAAATTTGCCTTAAACTCAAAATTCTCATTAAAATTTAAGATCTTTTAAGTTTAATTTGGCTTTTAAATTTAGTCTTTAAGCTAAAATTCACAAAATTTGCCCTTGAATTCAAGGGCTTACAAAGCTATTTTAAATTTAAAATAGCACTTTTAAAATTGCCTCAAGATATTTAATTTGATACAAGATCATTTTCAAATATAAAGAACAAGGCTCAATTAAACTTAAACCAAATTGAAAGGTTTTTAAGTTAACGCCTATGAAAAACAAAAGTCCGTTTCCGAATTTTTGAAAAGAAATTTAGAGAAATTTTGCGTTATTTTTTACTTCGCCTTGTGGCTCGTCCCTTTTCAAGAATTGATTTAGAGGCGAAAAAACGCTCTACTTTGTAAAATTTCACAACAAAGTTTGTGCAAAATTTTCAAAGAAATTTGCATTTTGATAGCCAAAGAATGCGAAAAAATCTCAGCGGTGAAATCGAAGTCGATGAAAGTTATTTTTTGCTTCGTTACACTTGCAACTGCTAGCAGAAGGTGCAAGACGTGGAGCTGGAAAAAAGACACCTGTGTTTTTACTTCGTGCTACGCACTCGTCCCTCTACGAGAAGGGATGCTAAAACGCAATCACACGAGTTTATACGCTCAAACACTTGCTTTGCCAAAGAGTTGCAGTCCATAATAAAGGAATTTTCAGAGCTTAAAGAGAGTGAAATTTACAGGAAAGCTTCAAAGCTTACGGTGCCTTGGTGGATTTTTTGCTTCGTTTTACTCGCAACTTTGCAAGAAGGAGCAAAGGCACATTATAGGGTAAAGCACGCCAAATTTGAGTTTGCAAATGGGCGAAGCCATATCAACGAAATTGTAAATTTCTGGGGCTATGCGAAGTTGACACTTGCTAAATTTCATGGCTAAAAAAGAAAATTTTGTCCTTTACTTAAAAGAAACAAAATTAAGACGAAAAATTTAGGACAAAATCTTTATCAAAATTTACTAAAATTGATAAGAGAAAATCCTATTAAGTTTAATTGAGCCAAGAACAAAATGAAAAATAAATATATGACACACTCTCTAATAAATTTGATTTAAGGCTATTTTACATCCTGTATAAGCTTCCAAACCCCGTCTATATTTACTGTGTAAAAGCTTTTATCTATGATTTGTCCGTTATTTCCTATGCATTCTACGATTAGCTCTGTTACTGTGTCGCTAATTTCCTTGCTTTGAACTATCTTAAATTTCTTAAGCCCTGCTATGCCCTCAAGTTCTTTTTGAAATTTGCTAAATTCTCTTCCAAGCTGCTCTTCTATATCCTTAGAGCTCATATAGCTTTGAATGCTTGAGGGAACATATATGTAAGATCTTGCCTTTCTTAGATCATTTTGCTCCAAGGCCTTTGTATAGCCTTCGCTTACATATTTTGGACTATTTTTAAGGCTACAAGCTGTTATAAAAATGCTTAAAAGCATAAGAGCTAATATTTTTTTCATAAATCCTCCTTAATGAGATCAAAAATTTTATTTTTCAAGTTTGCCTTAAAGGCGCAAAAATCTGCCGACCTTGCAAACTTTTACAAAGCTCTTTTTGAGTGTAAAAATTCAAGCATTTTTAGTTTTTCTTGTAATTTAAGATGATTTTTTCTATGATCTTACTCGTGCTAAAGCCATCCTCAAAATCAATGAGTTTTACCTCTTTTGCAAGCTCTGTACCCACAACTTCCTTACCCTCATAGTCCTTGCCCTTTACCAAAATGTCTGGCTTTAAGGCTTTTATAAGATCAAATGGCGTATCCTCATCAAAAATGACCACAAAATCCACAAAATAAAGACTTGCCAGCAAACAAGCCCTTTGATAGGCCGAATTTATAGGACGAGTTTCACCCTTTAGCCTCTTCACACTTGCATCTGAATTTAAGCCAACAACTAGCAAATCCCCTAAATTCCTCGCCTTTTCAAGGTATTTGATGTGTCCGTAATGCAAAAGATCAAAGCAACCATTTGTAAAAACTAGCCTTTTTTGTGAATTTTTTAGCAAAAGTGCTAATTCATCGCGGTCTTTGATCTTAAATTCAAAGCCGTTTTTTTCATAGCTTTTAAGCTCATCAAAGCTAACAGTTACGCTTCCTACCTTGCTTACCACAACAGCAGCTGCCTTGTTGGCTAGCTCACAAGCTTCTAAAATAGGCACTTTTAAGGCTAGACAAAAGCCAAGCATTGCAATGACAGTATCTCCGGCCCCTGTTACATCAAAAACCTCCCTTGCCTTAGCAGGTGCTATATGCAAATCCTCATCAAAGAGTGCGATGCCAGCTTCTGAAAGGGTTATGAGGGAGTATTTTAAATCAAGCTCATCTTTTAGTCTTTTTATGCCTATTTTGAGATTTTCACCCTCTAAATTTGAGATTTTAAGCGCCTCAATGGCTTCTTTTTTGTTTGGGGTTAAAAGCGTTGCACCTTTGTATTTAGAGTAATCGCTGCCCTTTGGATCAATTAACACAGGGATTTTAAGCTCATTTGCCCTTTTGATGATCTGCTGACACACTTTTTGCGTTAAAACTCCCTTGCCATAATCGCTTAAAACTATGGCTTCATAGTCCTTTGCGATCTTGTCAAACTCAACAAGTAATGCATCTTCAAGGGCTATGTCCTCAACACTTTCATCATCAAGTCTTAAAACCTGCTGAGAGTGTGAGATTATGCGGTTTTTTAGCGATGTAACACGTCCCTTTTGAACAAGCAGTTTCGCGTTTAAATTTGCCTCTAAAAACCTACCAGCCTCATCACCTCCTATAACACTTAAAGCAAAGGCTTTTGCTCCAAGGCTTTTAAGATTTGCATACACATTTGCTGCACCTCCTAGCCTCTTGTCGTTTCGCTTTGTATTCATTATTAGCACGGGTGCTTCAGGACTTACGCGTTTGCACTCGCACCAAATATAATTATCCACCATCAAATCGCCTATTACTAGCACCTTGGGACTTTTGTGTGCTAAGCTATCAAGCATTGATTTCCTTTTCAAAGATTTGTTTAATCTGGGCTACATATGATCTTATGCCCTCTTCAAGACTGAATTTTGAAACGTAGTTAAAATCTGTTTGTGAATTTTTGCCAGCCTGAGTATGAAACTGATAAGCCTTTGTGTAGGGATTTGGGATATACTCATACTCGTAATTTGTGCAAAGTTCCTTTTGAAGTATATCTACTATGTCTGTAAAGCTTCTAGCCTCGAATGTGCCTACATTATAAACCCCACTTTTGGCATCAAGTGCGGCTAAATTTGCACTCACAACATCCTTAACATAAACAAAGTCCCTAAAAATAGCCTCGCTTCCCTCAAACAAACGCGGTCTTTGTCCGCCAAGCATTTGCAAGCCAAATTGCAACACCATTGAGGCTGTTTTATCCTTGAAAAACTCATTTTCCCCATAGACATTAAAGTAACGAAGTCCTACTATGTGGGCTTTGTCATGGTATTTTGCCGCTACTTTGTCCATCATTAGCTTTGAAAAGGCGTAGGGATTTTTGGGGGCTTCATTTCCAACAGTTTGAGGGCTTGGTGCGTCTCCATAAACAGCGGCTGAGCTAGCGTAGATGAGCTTTGCGTTTAAGTCAATTGCTAAAGCTATGAAGTCATAAAAACTGTTTAAATTCGTCTTTAAAATGAGGTTTTGATTGGTCGCGGTGGTATCTGAGATGGCTGCTTGATGAAAGATGATCTCAGGCTTAAAGGCTCTAATCTTAGCTATGCTTGTGCTCTCGCAAATATCTCCCACAAAAAGCTCGCCCTTAAAATCAAGCAAATTTTTATAATGCCCAAAGCTTTGCAAATTACCATTTTCAAAGCGCTCAAAGCTTCGCATTTTATCTACTACTAGCACTTCATTTTTTTCTTGCAAGGCTAGGGCCAAGTTTGAGCCTATAAAGCCAGCCCCGCCCGTTACTACCACCCTCATAATCTTTCCTTAAAATAAGCTATGATTTCGTTTAAATTGCTGAATTTTTTGTAAAAATCATCTTTAAATTCAGGCTTTTTGCCTTGAATTTCACTTGAATACTCAATCTCTTGCTCGTTTTTATTTAAACACAGCCTTCTTTCGTTTTTGCCTTGAAGCTCTTGTGAATTTTCAAGGCTTTTGGCATCTTTTCCTTGAATTTCACTTGAATACTCACATCTTTGACTTGAATTTTCAAGGCTTTTGCCCCTTTTTTCGTAGCCTAAAAATTCACACTCTAAATCTTCTCTTACAAGGCAAAGTGTCCTAATTCCAGCATTTAGTCCGGCCTTCATATCCGTTACATTATCTCCTATTAAAACGCTTTGGCTTAAATCTACATTAAATTCAGCCTGTGCCCTTAAGATCATACCAGGCTTTGGCTTTCTGCACTCGCAATCCTCTAAATGCGGACAGTGATACACTTTTTTAAACTCAATGCCCTTTTTTGCAAACTCGTCAAGCATAAATTTGCTTAAATTTTCAAAGTCTTTTTCACTATAAAAGCCCCTTGCTATTCCTGATTGATTTGTAATCACAAAAAGTGCATAATCCTTTGACAAAAAAAGCTTACAAAGCTCAAAGATCCCCTCTTTAAATTCAAAGTCCTCTATCTTATAAACATAGCTTTTATCAACATTTATGACACCGTCTCTATCCAAAAACAAGGCTCTTTTTTTCATAGACACATTATAATACAAATTTTGTTTAATAATATTTTGAATTTTAAATATTTTTTAAATTTAAACCGCTACAATACTAAACATAAAACCCAAAATAAAGGAAAAGCAATGAAAAAAACTCTTATCATCCTAGCCTGTCTTAGCACCTTTGTGTTTGCCAAAGACGGGGCTACACTTTATAAAAAATGTGCCATTTGCCACGGAGCAAAGGCTGATAAGGTTTATCTAAACAAGGTTAAGGCTCTAAATACCATACCAAGAGAGGAAAGACTTAAAGCCGTAAGGGAATATGCCGCAGGAAAGCTTAATAAATACGGACAAGGTGCTATAATGACTCTAAATCTTAAGGGTTTGACTGAGGCTGATTTTGAGGCTATTGAGGATTATATAGATAGTATAATTAAATGAAGCTTTGCTCTTTTGCCGTTTCAACAGATCTTTTTAAGCTGAATTTTTTTAAGATTTTAATTGGGCTTTGAGGGCTAAATTTTAAAATTTAAGCCACCCTTAACTCTTTCTTATATATTTTAAGCTATCATTAGTAAATTTTAACTGTGAATTTTGCGTAAGCTAAATTCACAAGCTAGGGGCTTAAAATGCGTATAAAATCTTCACACATCCCATATATCACTAATAAAATCGTCCTAGATCTAGCAAATTCCTCCTTTGTTGATATTAAAGATACACTTGATCTGCTAAATCAAACAGCAAAAACCGTGCTTGAAAGCGACACAGCGAAGGAAAAAAGGCTTGACGAGAGGGTTAAGGAGATCTTAGAAGAACAAGAAGAAGAGATGCATTTTATGCAAGTAGATAGAAAAAATATGTTTTGGCTTATCAAAAAAAAGCTAGCACCTGAATTTGAGGTGATCTTTAATAGCGAGGACAGGCACAACCAGCTAGCACATCTTATCTTGCAAGAGCTTATAGAAAATGATTTGATTAATTTTACTGTGAGTGAAAACAGGGTGAAAAATCTCATCTTTTCAGCCATTGAGGAGTATTTAAAAAGCTATGAAAAGATAGAGGATCTAGTCTTTGAAAAGATAGGAAAAATGCAAGAAAATCGCAGTAAAAAGCTAGTAGTAGGCTCTGAGGAGTATGAGCTAATCTTTGAAAGGCTTTACCAAGAGGAGCTTAAAAAAAGGGGTATGCTGTGAGTTTTTCTAGTCTTTTAGGGCTTAATCTTTCTAGCTTTGTAAGCCTTGATAAGATCTTTAAATTTAAGCTTAACAAAAAAGCTCTAAGCTTTTTTTGCAAGCTGCTTGAATTTTTTAAAAAAGAAATTTGCACGAAAACCTCCTTAAAGAATTTGACATTTTTTACTACACAGTTTCAAGGGGTAAGACTATGAAGGCTTATATTTACATAGAAAATGACGTTTTTTTCACCGCAAAGGCTTGCGGGGCAGGCGGGACATATTATGGCGAGCTTGTTTTTAACACCTCTTTAACAGGATATCAAGAAATTATTTCAGACCCTAGCTATGCAGGGCAGTTCATAGTTTTTTCTATGCCAGAACTTGGCATAGTGGGCACAAATGAAAACGATGATGAATGCAAAGAAGTCTTTGCTAGTGGCATTTTAATGAGAAATTTAAACAGCGAGTTTTCAAATTTTAGGGGGCAAATGAGCCTTGATGAATACCTTAAAAAGCGTGGCAAAATAGGACTTTACGAAGTAGATACTCGTGCGCTTGTTAAGATGATAAGGGACTTTGGCAATCTTCGTGCGGTGATTTCTACTGAATTTAAGGACAAAGATGAGCTTAAAAACTTGCTTGAAAAAAGCCCTCGCATAGAGGAGCTAAATCTCGTGGCAAAGGTCAGCACCAAAAAGCCTTACAAGCACAGCTTTGGTGTCTGGGATAGCGTGAGCTTAGCTTACAAAAAGGGCGAGAAAGCCAAAAAGAAAGTTGTCGTTTTAGATTATGGTGTCAAAAAAAACATACTCAATGAGCTTGTAGAATGTGGCTTGGAGGTAGAGGTGTTGCCACACAGCACGAAAGCGGACGAGCTTATAGCAAGATTTAACAAGGGCGAAATTCAAGGGATTTTCTTATCAAATGGACCGGGCGAGCCAAAGATGCTAAAAGATGAAATAAACGAGCTAAAAAAGCTCATAAAGGCTAAAATTCCAATGCTTGGCATTTGCCTAGGGCATCAGCTTTTAAGCAATGCCTTTGGTTATGAAACCTATAAGATGAAATTCGGGCAACACGGAGCAAATCACCCTGTGCTTCATCAGCAAAGCAAGGTTGTAGAAATAACCGCGCAAAATCACAACTACAATGTGCCTGAGAGCATTTGCGAGGTAGCCACTATAACACACCGCAATCTTTTTGGCGACAATGTCGAAGGCGTGGTGTATAAGGACTATCCCATCATTTCCGTGCAGCATCACCCTGAAAGCTCAAGCGGTCCGCACGAGAGTAAATATATCTTTAACGAATTTGTTAAGCTGCTGTGAATTTTGACATTTTAGCGACAGTAAGCGTGGCACTGCTTTCTAGCTTTTCGCATTGTTATGCGATGTGCGGGGGCTTTAATATAGCCTTTTTGCGTTTAAATTCAGCTTCAAATGACGAAAATGTGGGCGTAAATTCAAATGAAAACTCACAAAATTCAACAAATTCAAACAAAAATTCACAAAATACCGAAAATTCAAGTTTAAAATCAAACTCACAAAATGTAAGAAATTCAAGCTTAAATTCAATAAATTTAAACAAAAATTTAACAATTTTAAATTTAAATTCAAAACAAGACACTCAAAATTCAACAATTTCAAAGTTAAATTCAGCCCCAAGCAGTTCTACAATTTTAAATTCAAAGCAAAACTTGCAAGATTTGGCAATTTTAAATTCAACACAAAATTTTCAAAATGTCAAAAAGTTTAGCTTAAATTCAAGCTCAAAACAAGGCACTCAAAATTCAACGAATTCAGCCCCAATGTCAAGTAACTTAAATGCTACAAATTCAAATTCAAACAAAAATTCACAAAATACCGAAAATTTCATAAATTCAAGTTTAAATTCAGTCCCAAGCAAGGCATATTTGACAAATTTAAATTCAACAAAAATCTCTCAAAATAACAAAAATTCAACAACTTCAAGCCAACACTCAAAAACACCAAGCATTAAATTCACACTAAGCCTTACTTATCATATATTTAGGGTTTTGGCATATATGCTTTTGGGCGTGATTTTTGGAGCATTTGGAAATGTTTTGAGCTTTTTAAACAAGGGAATTTTCTTTTTTGTTTTGGGAATTTTTATGGTGCTTTTGGGACTATCCTTGAATTTTAGGGGGCAGTTTTTGGCATTTTTTGAAAATCCTTTCTTTTTTAATTTATTTGCGAAAAAAATGTGGCAAAGGCTGAATTTCAAAGGCTATAAAAGTGCTGTGGTTTTGGGCTTTTGCAACGGCTTTGTGCCTTGTGGGCTTGTTTATTTTTATCTAGCTTTGGCGATGAGCCAAGATAGCCTCATTCAAAGTGCTTTCATAATGCTAGTATTTGGGGCTTGCACCCTGCCCGCACTTCTTTTTTTTAACGAGGCTTTTAGCCTTTTGCAAGGGATTTTTGGGGACAGATTTCAGGTTTGGTGGACAAAAATTTCATATTTTATTATAATTTTATATGGGATTTATCTTGCATATTTGGGGGTTAGCTTAACTAGATGAGAGAGGATTTAGCAGGGCTTTTGAAAAAGATTCAAAAGACTATGATTTACTCAAAGACGGATTTAAACGGCGTGATTTTAGAGCTTAGCTCTGCTTTTTGTAAGATCAGTGGATATAGCAAAAAAGAGCTAATAGGCAAGAAACATAGTATCTTAAAGCATCCTGATATGCAAGATAGCAATTTTGCTAAGCTTTGGAAGAGCATAAAAGAAAAAAGACCCTACCGCATACTCTTTAAAAACATAGCCAAAAACGGCAAAATCTTTTATCTTGATAGCCTCATTATCCCCATTTTTAACGAAAAAAACGAAGTTTGTGCCTATGCTAGTTTTGCTTATGATTTAAGCAAGTTTTTTTCTTTAAATGAGGAATTAATGGAGAGTAAAAAAAAGATAGAGCAGATGAATGAGCATTTTGAGCAAATGATGCTTTATTATCAAAAAAATCTCTATGAAAAAAAGATGAGCATAAAAGAGGAGCTTTCCTCAAATTTTAAAAATAGCGAGGAAAGCCTAAAAAAAATTCAAAAAGAAAGCCTAGATCTATCCATCAAAGAGGTGCTTTCAAATTTAGCACATCAGTGGAGACAGCCTCTAAGTGAGCTTGGGCTTTTGCTTTTTAAGATGAAACAAGACTTAAAAGATGAGCAAAAATTTGAAGAAAATTACGAGGAGTGCAAAAAAACCCTTAAAAAAATGTCAGCTCATATAGATGAGTTTATATCTTCTTCAAGAAGCTTTCAAAGATCATTTTCTTTGATGGAGGCTTTACAAGAAGCTCAAAATATAAGCTTTGAGCGACTTCAAAATCAAGGAGTTCAAATTCATCTAAGCTCAAAAAAAGATTATAAGATTTTAGGAGATGAGAAGGATTTGGTGAGGGTGTTTTTTAATCTTTTTATGAATTCAGTTGATGCTTATGGGAAGAAAAAACACAAGGATATTTTTGTAAGTCTTAGTGAGTTTGGTAAGAATTATGTTAAAATAACTGTTAGGGATAGAGCTGGTGGAATTTTGTTCTTGGATAAGGTTTTTCAGCCCTTTTGGACTACAAAATACCCAGTTCAAGGCGCAGGACTTGATCTCTTTTTTAGCAAACAGCTCATAGAAAATATGCAAGGACAAATTAAGGTTAGCAACGACAAAAAAGGTGCTTGCTTTAATATCTATCTAAGACAAGACAAGGAAGAAACAAAATGAAAAATCTAACTTTGATGATAGTTGAGGATGAGGACAAGCTAAGAGAGGGTCTAAGTAAGGCTTTGAGTGAGTTTTTCTTAAAGATCATCACCGCCAAAAACGGAGATGAGGGGCTTAAGAAATTTAAAAAATTTAATCCTGACATCATCATAACAGACATCTTAATGCCCATAGTTGATGGGCTTGATATGGCAAAGGAGATCAAGAAAATTTCCAAACAAACCCCTATAATTGTTCTCTCAGCCTACTCAGAAAAGGATAGGCTTTTGCGTGCCATTGATGCTGGGATTGATAAGTATTTGATTAAGCCCATTGATGTGGATGAGCTTTTGCGCATTATAGAGCTTTTCAAGGATGAAAAAATGCAGCAAAACAATATCACTGTAATCAACGAGCATTATAAATTCGACAAGATCAAAAGGGTTTTAATTAAAGATGATGAGGAAATTTCTTTGACAAAAAAAGAACTAGCCTTTATATCCTTGCTTTTAAAGCAAGCTGGAGCCTTGATCTTGCACGAGGAGATTAGAAAAAACATTTGGACCAGCGAAACAGTAAGCGATACAGCCATAAGAACCTTTATTAAGAGGATTAAAGACAAGGTGGGAGGAGATGATCTTATAAAAAATGTCCCAGGACTTGGCTACAAGATAAATTTATAGGCTTTTTGAGATGCTAAGCTAAGTAAGTAGGCTTAGATTTAAGGCTCAATTAAATTTAATAGGATGTTCTCTTATCAATTTTAATAAATTTTGATGAGAATATTGCCTTAAATTTTTTGTATTAATTTTGTTTCTTTTAAGTGAAGGATAAAATTTTCTTTTAGCCTTTAAATTTGGCAAGTGTCAACTTCGCAAAGCCTCTTCTACTACGCAGCTACAAGAGTGCGAAGTAAAAAAATTCGCAATTTCGTTTATCTGCTTGTGTCCCTTTGCAAACTCGTTTTTAGAGTGTTTTACCCTGTAATGTGCCTTTGCTCCTTCTTGCAAAGTTGCAAGTAAAACTAAGCAAAAATCCACCAAGCCACCGTAGGCTTTGAAGCTTTCCTAAAATTGTGGTTTTTCTACATCTGCAAAGTCCCTTATAATAGGTAGTATCTCTTTCGCAGAGCAAGTGTTTGAGCGTATAAACGCAAATCTCGCGTTTCAACAAGCCTTTTGCTTGCAGCTACAAGAGTGCGAAGTAAAAACTTTTGCGACCAGCCTAACGCCTACGTTTGCCACGCACACCACCGAAATAACTTTCATCAACTTCAACCACTAATTTTAGAAAGCTTCTCGTATTCTTTTACGATTAAAATGCGAAGATCTTTGAAAATTTTACACAAACTTTGATGAGGCATTTGACAAAGTAGAGCATTTTTTGCCTCTAAATCAATTCCCCAAAAATTACAAGAGGCTTAACGAAGTAAAAAATAACGCAAAATTCCTTAAATTATATCTGCGAAATTTGGGAACAGACCTTTGTTTTTCATAGGACTTAGCTTAAAAACCCTTTGGTTTAAGTTTAATTGAGCCTATTTAAATATTTCAGCTAAAAGTATTAACTGTCTTTGTTATCTTAGAAGAAACTGGGTGTTTTCGCAAAACAAATTCACAAATTCTAGCTGCTTCGCAAAACATTCACAAATTTGAGTGTTTGCACAAAAAATTCACGCAATAAATTCACAAGTTAATGGTATTTTTGCAAAAAAATTCACAAGTTAAAAATAAATGATAAAAATTCACTTATTTGTGTGAATTTTAAGCTGATTGATATTTTGAGCTTAAAATTAGCTATGCGTGAATTTTTAAGCATCTTCTTTGCAATTTACAATTAGAAATTAATACAAAAAATCCCACGAAACTTTAAAAAATTTGCAAATATGTCTAGTGCTTGATATTTTTAGCTAAACTTAGCTAGGATTTTCCTAAGCCATTTTAACAAAGCCTTATATAAGGTTTCATTCTTAATATTAGAGCTAACTTCACCCTATTTCAAATGCGTGAAAAATTCCCTTGCCTTAAATTTAGCTAAGTTAGTTCTTGCAAGGTCCTTTTTACTACTCAGTTGCAAGAGCACGAAGTAAAAACATTCACAATTTCGTTTATATGCTTGTGTCCCTTTGCAAACTTGTTTTTAGAGTGTTTTACTCTGTAATGTACCTTTGCTCCTTCTTGCAAAGTTGCAAGACAAAACGAAGCAAAATCCACCAAGCCACCGTAGTTTTAAAATTATTGCTGTAAATTTCACACTCGTTAATCTTAGCAAAATCCCATATAATCTGCACTAACTTAGTCGCCAAGCAATGTTAAGCACTTGCGTATAAACGCATTGCTTGTGCCGGGCCTTACAAGTTTAAAAATCCCATTTAAAAAATTTGCAAATATTTTTAAATTTGTGTAAAATATTTGTTTCAAAACGAGACTTTGAATTTAAAAAGACACTTAAATTTGTAATGCTTAGTCCTTGTGAGAAGTAAGACAAAACAATTTTAGCTTTTTGATAAAGCAAAAACGATAAGTTTAAATGTAAAGTAAGACTAAAGAGCCTTTACAAATGCTTGTTTTAGCAAACACTAGCTTTAAAAGAAAAAGGGATAAGATGAAAAAAACTTTTTTAGATTTAAAATACAAAAAATTCACACAAAAGGGTTTCATTTGCATCTTTAATATAGATCAAAATTTAAAAGCCAAGATAACCCCCCCCCCCCACATTTCAACGCAGTTTCAAAAATTCTTTCTTGTAGCCTTATTTTTATCTAATTTTTTCTTATCAAAAACTACAAAACCCTTAAAATTCACAAGGCTTTATTTTTGCTTAAACACTCAAATCCTTAGCACTTATCTTTTATCGAGGCTTCAAAGCATATTTTGCATAAAAGCTCAAAAATATTTCAAAATTTTCTACACATTACAACCTTCATACCCTTTCTTTTGCTTTCAATCAGCACAAACTGATAAATTTACAAGGAGGAAACTATGATTTCTACTAAACTACTTCATTTTCTCACCCTTTGTGGTGTTTTGTTGCTCCTAAGTGCTTGCGTGGGCCAAATTCCATACACAGTAACCCCTCTTAAAGACGAGGCAAAGGCTGTGATCTTTACCCAGTCTAAGCCCTCTGGTTGCTTGTTTATAGGTGAGCAAGAAGGCACTGCTAGGCAAATTCAAGGACTATCCCCAGCCCAATTTGCAGACAAGGAGCTTTTGCGCGAGAGTGCAAGAAATGATCTTCGCAACAATGTCTTGCCCTTAATTAATCTAGGCAAGGAAAAGCGCTTTTTAATCCATGTTGAAAAAGAACTTTGCAAGATCACAACAGGGGTTGAAAAAAATTGCGACAATGTCATAACCCAGCCTGCACTCTTGTCGTTTCAAGCAGTGGAATTCACAAGTGCTGTTAAGATCACAGGTGGAATTTACGAGTGCAGATGGTAGCTTAGTCAAAGGGTAGCCCTTTAAAGCTATCTAAGCTTCTTTCTCAAAGGGCAGCCCTTTTAAAAGTTATATAAGCTTCTTTTAAGCTTAAATTTAAAGCCTTTATGCTAAGGCTTGTTATAAATACAAGTTTATACTTTTTCAAAACACAGTCAAAACATATTCAAAACACATATAAATTTTACTAGCTCAATAAATCTCTTCTTAAATTTTAAGATCAATCTAAGGTAAATTCAAACAAAAAAACATTAAATTATGATTTTAGCAAAGCACTATGCTAGCTTTGTTAAATTTACAAGAAAGATCCTTTGTGAATTTAAGAACAAAGCGAGAGAAAAAGGGACTGTAAATTTTAAAAGGAGAGCTTGATCTTGCATTTGAAAGAAAATTTAAAACTAAGATGCAAATTTCAAGCAAACTTTGCATAAGATCTTGTTAAAAAGAGGAAGATATATTTAACTTGGATTTAAGCTAGAATTTTATCCATTGTTTAGAGAGCCTTGAATTTTTAAGCCCTTAATTTATAAAACTATTTTATAAAAAACATTGATTTTAGAACACCACCTTTTTATCAAAGAAATTTTATTTGCAAAAAAAGCTAGGCTTTTAATTTTAGTAAAAGCCAAGAATTCACATTTTATCGTTGTAAATTTGCAAAGAAAACGAAGAAATTCTTGTGTGAAATATTTTTTCTTGCAAGAAATTGCAACTCTTAATTTAGTATGACAAAGGCTTTAAAATATAAAATACATCAAAGATATAAATTCAAGGTCCTTTTATAAAAAGCCTTGAATTTTTAAGTCCTTTTAACAGTAAAAAACATATCTATCTTGGTGAAAGTTAATATTTTTTATCTTAACTATGCTATAATTAAGGCTTATTTTATTTTAAGGATAAAAGATGAAAAAAGAACTTCACCCTGAATTTGTCGAGTGCAAGGTAAGTTGTGCTTGCGGAAATTCCTTCATTACAAGATCAAATAAGCCTGAATTAAAGCTAGATCTTTGCTCAAACTGCCATCCTTTCTTTACAGGAAGTGAAAAAATAGTAGATTCTGCTGGACGAGTAGAGAAATTTAAGAAAAAATACGCGATGAATTAAGCCTTTTGCGGCTATGCTTTATTTCATACCCACGCCCATAGGAAATCTTGGCGACATAAGCTACCGAAGCTTAGAGCTTTTAAAGACTTGTGAGCTTGTTTTTTGCGAGGACACGAGGGTTTGTAAGGCCTTGTTTGTGCTTTTAAATGAGAAATTTGGCATTAAAATAGCCCCCGCCCGCTTTGTATCCTTGCACAGCCACAACGAAAGGCAGGTTTTAGCTAGTTTAGACAAGGCAATTTTTAATCAAAATGTAGCCTATTTAAGCGATGCGGGGATGCCTTGTATCAGCGACCCCGGGCTTTTTTTAATTCGTTACGCACAGCAAAACGGCATTGATTATGAGGTGTTAAGTGGTGCAAACGCTGCACTCGTAGCACTTGCTGCAAGTGGGCTTTGTGAGAAAGAATTTATTTTTATGGGCTTTTTAAGCAGTAAAAAAGCACAAAGGCAAAAAGAGCTTGAAAAGGTGCTTGCAAACCCTTATCCAAGCATTATTTACGAGTCTCCCAAACGCATTTTAGCCCTTGTGAGTGAGCTTGCAAGGATCTCTCCTCAAAGAGAGTGTTTTGCCATAAAAGAAATCTCAAAGAAATTTGAAAAAAAATTCAAAGGCAATGCCAAAACCCTTGCCAAAACCCTTGAAAATGAAAATTTAAACGGAGAATGGGTGCTTGTGCTTGCGGCAAAGGACGAAAACGCAGACGAAAAAAAGGGCATTTTTTTAAGCAAGGACGAGATCATGGCACTTTCATTAAGCACAAAGGACAAGGCAAGGCTCTTAGCGCAGATAGAAAAAAAACAAACAAAAGAACTTTATCACAAACTTTTAAGTCAAAATAAGGTATGATTATGCTTGTCTTTGGTAAGCAGGTCTTTTTTTATATTTTAAAAAGGCACAAGCAGCTAATAAAACAGCTTTATCTTGCAAAAGAGCTTGATAAAAAAAGTTTTGCTATAATTTCAAAAAGCGGTTTTAAGATTACAAAAATTGACAACAAAAAGGCTCAGGCTCTAGCAAAAGGAGGAAATCATCAAGGCTTTTTGCTTGACATTAAAGACTTTGAATTTTCGCCCTTTGAGGCACTCAAAAAGGATGAATTTATCGTTTTGCTTTATGGGGTTAGCGATGTGGGAAACATAGGATCAATCATCCGCACAGCCTATGCCCTAGGCGTTTCAAGCCTTATTATCATAGCAAAAACCGTGGCTATGGCGGGCGTGATAAGATCAAGTAGTGGGGCGGCACTTGATGTGAAACTTTGTATAAGCGAGGATATTTTTGCTATAATAAACGAGCTAAAACAACTTAATTTTAGAATTTTTGCTAGCACAAAAGATGGAAAAGAAGCTCATAAGATTGATTTTAAGGGAAAAAAGCTTTTGATTATGGGCTCTGAGGGATTTGGTTTGCCTAATAAGATCATTGCTAAATGCGATGAATGCGTAGGCATAAAAATGAAAAACGACTTTGACAGCCTGAATGTCAGTGCTGCCTTTGCGATACTTTGCGATAGGATGGTAAAAAATGAGTAAGAATTTAGAGGATTTGGATCTAAGAGAGGTTTCGCAAAAAACTCAAATAGAAATTGAATTTCTAGATGCCATAGTCAAAAAAGATTATAAAAAATTACAAAGATTTAATGTCAAGGGCTTTGTTAAGATCATCAAAAGAGAATTTGATATAGATCTTAGCAAATTCATAGAAGAATATGAGAATTTTTTAAACAAGGACAAAGAAGAGCCTTCAAAAAAGACCCCAGAAACACCAACTCCTACCAACAAGATCTCAACAGATGTAGAGCAGTATACAAAAGAAAGCGGTAATTCTTGGATTTGGGGAGTTGTTTTGATCCTTGTGATTGTGCTTGTTTGGGCTGTTTATCAGTATGATTTGTTAAAACTTTTGCTAAATGATGAGCAAAGAGAAAATGCTAGTGTTGCTGTTGTTGAAATTTTAGATGAGGCTACAAATAATATCCAGCTTGTAAGCGAGAATAAGGAAGATAATAATGAAAGCATTGCACAAGAGGAGCAAAACATTACAAAAGAAGAGGAGACAAAGCAAGGACTTAGTCAGCAAGAACAGATAAATAACATACTCAAAGAAACAAACACCAAGGCAAAAGAGGCGGTATTTAGCACAGATGGCAAGGTGTGGGTGGGCTTTATAGATCTTACAAACCGCTCAAAAACAGCCACTGTAACTGAGAATAACTTCACTGTTGATCTTACCAAAGATCAGCTTTTACTAATAGGAGCAACAGCACTTACCCTCGTAGATGACACAGGGGCAGAGCAGAAATTTCCTGCTGGAAGCTCAAAGAGATTTTTGGTAAAAGATGGAAAGATTAAAAACATAAGCTTGGCTGAATTTATGAGCTATAACAAGGGCAAGGAATGGTAGGCTTTTTAAGGATCTTTTTCTTTCTTGTCCTTTTTTCAAAGCAGCTTTTTGCCCTTAGCAGCTTTGATCTTGCTAGAAATTTGGTAGGAAATTCAAGCCTTGATTCAAGGCTTAAACTCTTGTTTGAGGGTAAAAGTTATGTAGATGAAAACGGCTATGCTAGGTGGGATGAGCTTTTAAGAATCTTAAAGATGAATGCCTTGTTTCCTCTTAGCCTTTCTAATTCCACAAGCTTAGAGCTTAGCTTTAAGGCAAGATCAGATGCTCTGATCTTTGTAAAGATCATTAATGAAGCCTTAAATCAAGCTGGTTTTTCTTATTTTAATCCAACCGCACTTGATCTAAGCTCAGATCTAAAAAGCTACACAGTTCAAATACAAACTCGCTACATACTAGATCCAGCAAGCTTTTATAGCATTTTAAAACAAAATTTTGTCTTTATAAAAAACATAAAAAGGCTAGGTAGTTATAATTTTGAATACGAACTTGATCTTTCAAAGGCTATTTTAAAGCCGTCAGCAAATATCTTAGTAAATCAAAGCACAAATTTGCAAAGACCTCTAAGAGATTATCTAATCCACACAAATGGGGCATCCAAGCTACATATAAGATCAAATCCTGCTGATAATTGGTTTGCAAAGGTTTTGTTTTTGGATAAGAATTTAAGGCTTATTAAAAGCACGGTTGATTCAAGCAAGAGTGTGGAATTTACAGATACTATCCCAAACAATGCCGTGTATGTCATAGTAGGCGATAGCTATAATATAGACAATATCCGCCGTGGGCTTAACATAGAGCTTGTGAGATAGCGAGGATTTGGGCTAGAATTCAAGTTTTGAAAAACAAAAATTTTGTCATACTGAGCGGTAGCGAAGTATTTCAAAAAAGAGATTTTTCGCTTTCTGCGAAAGCTCAAAATGACAATAGATTTTAGGCTGAATTTTAATGTGATTTAAAAGAAAGGCTGAATTTTTGGATAAAAATTCAAGGCACAAAAAATTAAAGGCTGAATTTTAGCTTTAAATTCAAGCTTTAAAGAAACAAAGCCTTGAATTTTAGCTCAAAATTTAAAAAAAGCACTTTTTAAAAAAGTGTTTGATTTTGTTTGTCTTAGCGTGTGCTAAGTATCCAAGAATGGCAAAGAATGCTTGAATTTAAAAATGGATTCTTCGCTCTTGCAAGGCTCACAATGACAACATAAAAGAAAATTCACAAAATTCTTTAAATTCTTGTCATACTGAGCGGTAGCGAAGTATCTTGTGGCTTGAGATGTTTCGCTGCCACTCAAAATGACAATTAGAGCTTTTTTGCTTTGATTGCGCCTTGCAATCCGCCGGGTCACTTTCTTGCGAAAGCTCAAAATAACAATGGATTTTAGGCTGAATTTTAATGTGATTTAAAAGAAAAGTTGAATTTTTGGCTAAAAATTCAAGGCACAAAAATTAAAAGCTGAATTTTAACTTTAAATTCAAGGTTTGAAAAGTTTGAAGGTTGAATTTAAACTTCATTTAAGTTTGAAAGAAACAAAGCCTTGAATTTAAGGCTAAATTTTAGCTCAAAATTTAAAAAAAGCACTTTTTAAAAAAGTGTTGAATTTTGTCATACTGAGCGGTAGCGAAGTATCTCAAAAAAGAGATTTTTCGCTTTCTGCGAAAGCTCAAAATGACAAGTTTGCGTGATAAAATCAATACTTTTTTAAAAAAGTACATTTAAAAAACTCAAAACAAGGGGGACAAAATGTTTGACGAAATTCGTTTTCATACAATTGAAAGGCTTCCAAATTATGTATTTGCCGAGGTAAATGCCATAAAAATGGCAGCTCGCCGTGCGGGTGAGGACATAATAGACTTTTCTATGGGAAATCCTGATGGCAAAACGCCTCAGCACATCATAGACAAGCTTTGCGAGAGTGCGAACAAAGATAAAACTTCGGGCTATTCTGTGAGTGCTGGCATTTACAAGCTACGTCTTGCCATTTGTGAGTGGTATAAAAGAAAATACGGGGTTGATTTGGACCCTGAAAGCGAGGCGGTTGCCACTATGGGTAGCAAGGAAGGCTTTGTGAATTTAGCCCGTGCCATTATCAACCCGGGCGACACCGCCATAGTGCCAACCCCAGCTTACCCCATACACACACAAGCCTTCATCATAGCAGGGGGCAATGTCGCCAAAATGCCCTTTTTTTACAATGATAAATTCGAGCTTGATGAGAATAAATTCTTTGCAAATTTAGAGCAGATTTTAAACGAAAACTCCCCACGCGCGAAGTATTTGGTAGTGAATTTCCCGCACAATCCCACCACAGTAACCGTGCAAAAAAGCTTTTATGAGCGCCTTGTGGCATTTGCTAAAAAAGAAAGATTTTATATCATCTCAGACATTGCTTATGCCGAGCTTTGCTTTGGTGAGTATAAAACGCCTAGTATCTTTGAGGTAGAGGGCGCAAAGGATGTGGCTGTGGAGGGCTACACACTCTCAAAGTCTTATAATATGGCAGGTTGGCGTGTGGGCTTTATGGTGGGCAACAAGAGGCTAATTGGAGCGCTTAAAAAGATAAAATCTTGGTTTGATTATGGTATGTATACGCCCATTCAAGTCGCTGCCACTGTGGCTTTAAACGAGGATCAAAGCTGTATAGAGCAGATTAAGCAAACCTATGCTCGCCGGCTTGAAATTTTATTAGATGCCTTTGATAATGCAGGATGGAAACTAAAAAGCCCAAGTGCAAGTATGTTTGTGTGGGCGAAGTTGCCCTCTCAAAAGGCACATTTAAAAAGCTTAGAGTTTTCCAAACAACTCTTGCAAAAGGCTAGTGTGGCGGTAAGCCCGGGAATTGGCTTTGGCGAGGCTGGGGATGAATATGTGCGAATTGCTTTAATAGAAAATGAAAACCGCATCCGCCAAGCAGCAAGGAACATTAAGAGATATTTGAAAGAATAAATTTATAAACTTTGTTTGAGTTTTGGTGTGAATTTTGAGTGTCTTTGTGAATTCTAGCTCAATTTGTGAGCTTTTTTTACAAGGCTTGGCTCGGCTTTTCGCGAAAAAGCACTTCTGCAAGGCTCGGCAGACCGCGTTCGCTTTTAGTCTAGCCTTCGCCTTGCATAAGCACTTTTTCATCGAAAATCCTGTGCCTTGAATTTAAATCACGGAAAATTCAGGCAAAGCCTTAATTTTCACTTTGTTTTAGCATTTTTGCAGTAAAATTTTATAAGTTTTTTAAGCAAAATTCACGCAAAGGCGAATTTTCGCATTTGTTTTGGTGTTTTTAAAATTGAAATTTGTGAATTTTTTAGGGTAAATTTAAGTTTTTTAAAAAAATTTGAATTTTCGCTTGAATTTTAAGCAACTTTGTGAATTTTTGCCAAAATTCACAAAGGCTTATCATTGAAAGCTAGAATTTAAGAAAAAAGGCTATAATTTTAAGTAAAAATTAAGGAAAAAATATGCTTGAAGCAAGGGTGAGTTTGTTTGATGATTTTGAGTTAAAAAGCATAGATGATGATTTAAAAACAAATTCCTTTTTAAGCCCTAAAAATGCGGCATTTTGGGCTAGTGAGTATCTTGGTAAAAATGTAACTACAAACAATATTATCTATCTCATAAACTATGGTAAAATCGCAAACCACAGCAAAAATCCAAAGGAAAATTTAATCGATAAAAACGAGTTAAAAGCCTATTATGACACTACTTTTAGCAAGAAAAACGAGCTTTTACACCCACTTTCTTTTTCTAATTACAAAGAGGCACAAACCACAAAGCACATTCACCGCTTGCATCCTTACAAGGGCAAGTTTATCCCACAGCTTGTGGAGTATTTTTTAGACACCCACACAGACGAGCTAAAAACGCAGGCTTTTTTCAAAAGGGGCGATTTTGTGCTTGATTTGTTTTGTGGCTCTGGTACTACCTTGGCTGTGGCAAATGAACTTGGTTTAAACGCCGTTGGTATCGAGCTTTCATCATTTAACACTATGCTTTGTAATGCTAAAATCAAAGATTATGATTTAAATGCCTTAAAAAGTGAGCTTTCAAGGCTTATTTGCCTTTTGGAAAATTTTAACAAACAAAATAATATAGCCAAATTTGAGCAAATTTTAAGCGAAAAATTAAGCGAATTTAATCAAACACATTTTCCAAGCAAGGAATTCAAAAGAAGGGTTGCCTTAAAGCAAATTGACGAAAAGGCTTTTGGCGAGCAAAAAGAGCTTGAATTTTTGCCTATTTTTAGGGACTTGGCGGATAAATTTAAGATACAAACTAGCCCAAACAAGCAAGGCAGTTTTTTTGAAAAATGGTATATTCCTAGCATTAGAGATGAAATTTTATTGTTAAAAGAGCAAATAGGGCAAGCCCCGCAAGGATTAGAAGATATTTTAAGCATTATTTTAAGTCGCACGGCTCGTTCTTGCAGGGCTACTACTCACAGCGATTTGGCTACCTTAAATGAGCCTATGACAAGCACCTATTTTTGTGCAAAGCACGGCAGGGTTTGTAAGCCCTTATTTAGCATTACAAAGTGGTTTAAAAGCTATGCAAATGACACCTTAAAGCGTTTGGCTGAATTTAAGGCTTTAAAAACGCCCACAAAGCAATTTTGTATAAACGCAAACTCCACAAATTGTGATATTTTGAGCGAGCTTTCAAAGAAAGATAAAGAATTTGCAAACTTGCTTGAAAGGCAAAAATTTGCTGGCATTTTTAGCTCGCCGCCTTATGTGGGGCTTATTGATTACCACGAACAGCACGCTTATGCTTATGATATTTTTAATTTGCCAAGAAAGGATGAATGCGAAATAGGTGCTTTAAAAGAAGGACAAGGAAAATTAGCACAAGAAAAATACACTCAAAATATCGCCCAAGCCTTGCTAAACGCAAAGCCATTTTTAGCCAAAAATTACAAGATTTTTCTTGTGGCAAATGATAAATTTAATCTCTATCCTAGCATAGCAAAATTAGCAAATATGAAAATTACCAAGCGTTATGAACGCCCTGTGCTAAACCGCAGTGAAAAGGACAAGGGCAGGTATAATGAAAGTATATTTTTGTTTGAGGAAAGCTGATGATAAAGGCTAAAATCAAAGCAAGGCTTGAAATGGCTTTAAGACAAAAATTTAGCTCTTATAAGCCAGAAACTTCCTATATGCCCTTTCACACCAAGCTTTTAGGCAAGGATAGAATGGCTTTGTATAGCTTTATACAAAGCCTTAACACAAACTTTGGCACGAGCATTTTTGAGCCTGTGGCTGAGGAACTTGCAAAAGTAAATTTTGACAAAATCAAAAGGCAAGAAAGAGCTGGTGAGCATATCAGCAAAGGTGCTGAAAGGGTTATACAAGATATAATGAACGAGCTTGAAAGCGGTGCAAAAAAGCCAAACAAAGCAGATGAAAGCAAGAGGATTTTAGCTAGTGCAAGAAGTGGCGAAGTGGCACAAAGAAAGCCAACAAAGGTTGATTTATTTTTGCAAAAAGGCGAAGAAGTCTATCTCATAGACATAAAAACGGCTAAACCAAACAAGGGCGGCTTTAAGGAATTCAAACAAACCCTGCTAACTTGGCTTGCTTGCTATGCTTACGATAAGCCACAAGCAAAAATTCACACGCTCATAGCCATACCCTACAATCCCTACTATCCAAAGCCTTACGAAAGATGGACTATGGCAGGAATGCTTGATTTAGAAAAGGAATTAAAAGTAGCGGAGGAATTTTGGGATTTCTTGGGAGGCAAGGGCAGTTATGAGCTGATTTTATCAGCCTTTGAGGAAGTAGGACAAGAAATGCGAGGCGAGATTGACGAGTATTTTAAAAAATTTAAGGCATAAAAACTTAGTGTTTTGTAATTTTGTGAATTTTTGAGTAAAATTTGTTGAATTTTTATAAAAAATTCACAGAACTTTGTGAATTTTTTTAAACTGCAAGAAAAATAAATTTGCAAGATTTTGAACGAGAGCAGAAAAGGTGCATTATATGCAAAATACAAATTAAAGATAACAGAAATTCAGATAAAGTTTCAAATGTAAAAAATTTGTATGAGATTGGATAAGGCGAAGTATTGCGAGGCGATTTTTTGCTTCGTGTTCTTGCAACCCATTGGGTGTGGGTTGTGCAGAAAAAATCGAAACGCAGCATAGGTATGTGAGCGAGCTTGTTTTTGCTTCGCTACGCTCGCAACTGCAAACAAAAAAATGGGTGCGTAGAAAAAAGCGATTGAGGCTAGCCAAATAAGGCTACCGACCCCGCTTTTTTCAAACTCCCTTAAAAGCACCCACAAGAATTCGCCCTTACCACATACAAAAATCAGCCAAGAGACAAGCTGTTATCAAAAAGCAAAAACTACTTCTTAATCCAGCTCATCATCTTTCTTAAATCCTTGCCCGTTTTTTCAAGCAAATGCTCACTTTCAAGCCTTCTTGTTGCCAAAAATTTAGCCTTTCTACCTGCTGAAAATTCACTTGCAAACTCACTTGCAAAGCTGCCATCTTGAATCTCGCGCAAAACCCCTCTCATCACCTTTCTAGTGTGTTCTGTGATAATCTTGCGTCCTGTGCGGTAATCGCCATACTCAGCGGTATTTGAGATAGAATCTCTCATCGCCGCAAAGCCTCCAGCATAAATTAAATCCACTATAAGCTTCATCTCGTGTATGCACTCAAAATAAGCCATCTCAGGCTCATAACCAGCCTCCACAAGTGTCTCAAAGCCAGCCTTCATAAGCTCGGTAACCCCCCCACAAAGCACGGCTTGCTCGCCAAACAAGTCAGTTTCGGTTTCGTCTCGAAAGCTAGTCTCTAAAATGCCAGCCCTGCCAGCACCTATGCCACTTGCATAGGCTAGGGCATAGTCCTTTGCCTTGCCGCTGTAATCTTGATGCACGGCTATTAGGCTTGGAACGCCCTTGCCCTCAAGGTATTGGCTTCGCACGGTGTGTCCAGGTCCCTTTGGGGCTATCATTATGACATCAAGGTCCTTGGAGGGCTGTATCAAGGAAAAGTGTATATTAAAGCCGTGTGCGAAGGCTAGGATGTTTCCTGCTTGTAAATTTGGCGCAACCTCCTTTGCGTAGATGTCTGCTGTTAGCTCGTCAGGAACAAGCATCATCACTAAGTCTGCTTTTTTAGCTGCTGCGGCTACTTCAAGCACCTCAAGCCCTGCTTTTTTGGCATCTGCTACCCTTTTGCTGTCCTTTCTTAAACCAACAACAACCTTGCAGCCGCTTTCTTTGAGGTTTTGCGCGTGAGCGTGTCCTTGAGAGCCAAAGCCTATTATGGCTACTGTTTTTTTGGCGATTAGACTTAAATCGCAGTCTGTGTCGTAGAATTTTTTAATCATTTTTGTCCTTTCGGTTTGAATTTAGCGTTAAATTTGGCTGAATTTTTATGAATTTAGCAGTTTAAAATCACCCTTTGCATTATAGCAAATTTATCTTGCTTTTTTGGTGTGGGCAAAAAATGTTTTGTTTAAATTTGAGCGGCTTTGAAGGCTTTTAGATCTTTTTTGTAAATTCCTAAAATGTATATATTTTCATCTTTGACACGGTAAGGCATAGCTCTTAAATATCAAATTTCTCACATTTTCATCGTCAAAATTCAAGGATTTTCGGACTTTTTAAGGCATAAATTCAAGCTTTTCGCACGCCTCTTGCACGCCTTCTGCGAATTTTTCCCCTCGCAAAGTGCTATCAAGCTTGATAAAATCAAGGCTCAATTAAACTTAAGCGGTTGATTTCTTATCATTTTTAGCAAGATTTTATACAAATCTTGTTGTTGTATTTTAGCATTATATCTACATTCAGTTTCCTTTAAATGAAGCATAAAATTTTCTTTTTTGATTCCTTTTAATTTAGCTAAGCTATGTTTAGTAAAACCTCAGAAGTTCACAGTTGCATTTATGTGATTCTTAGCTAAGCTAAACTCATTCTTTGAGTATTTTACTCTATAATGCTCTTTAGCACCTTCTACTACGCAGTTGCAAGTGAAACGAAGCAAAAAATCCACAAGTTAATCATAAGCTTTGAAGCAATCACTATAAATGATAGATTCTTGCAAATTACTAGAATCTTACAATTAGGCAAAAGCTCACTACTAGAGCAATTCTTTACTACTTGGGTATAAACACAACCATTTCGCTTAAGCATTCCAAACACAGGTGTTTTCTTGCTAGCTCCTCGCACTCTTTTAGCACCGAAATGACTTTCAACAATTTCTATTTCACCACTTAATTTAGAGTTTTTTTCACATTCTTGTGCAATTAAGATTCTAATTTGCTTAAAGAGTTTGCATAAAGTTTGCTCTGAAATTTGAGTAATTTTTGCAATTTTTACTGCTTTAATATCAAGGCTTCTTGCAAAGTTGTAAGTGCGTAGCACGAAGCAAAAAAAATACTTCAAAATTCCTTAAATTATATCTGCGAAATTCGGAAATGAATCATATATTTGTTTTTCATCTAATTCTTTATACTTTAAAATAATATTGTATCAAATTAAAGTATCTTGAGCCTTTTAAAAAACTAAACTTAAATTCACAAAAAACTTTTAAAAAGCTAAACATGCTTTCAAAGCTCATCACTTATCTAGCACCCTTAAAGGCTTTACTCCTGGTAGCTCCTTGCCCTCGATTAATTCCAAGCTAGCACCTCCTCCTGTGGAGACAAAGGTCATATCATCAGCTTCACCTGCTCTGGTTACAACATCAGCAGTATCCCCTCCTCCTATGATGGTAGTAGCGTGGCTATCTCCTATGAAATGTGCCATCTTTAAGGAGCCTTTTGCAAATTTTTCTATCTCAAAAACACCCATAGGACCATTCCACCAAATGGTTTGAGCGTCATTTAAGGCCTCTCTAAAAAGCTTGCCGCTTGCAGGTCCTATGTCAAGTCCCATAAAGCCACTTGGAATTTCTTGAGTTGGCACATAAGACATCATAGCCTCGCTAGAACAAGATCTCGCCACAGCCACATCCACAGGCAAATAAATTTTTACCCCAAGCTCCTTGCCTCTTTTTAAAATGCTCTTAGCCTCTTCGATCAGATCCTCTTCTAACAAGGAATTTCCTATATCAAAGTCAAGTGCCTTTAAAAAGGTAAATGCCATTCCCCCTCCTATTACAAGCTTATCTACCTTGGGGAGTAAATTTGTTAAAGCTTGTAATTTCCCACTTACCTTTGAGCCTCCAACTATAGCCACAAAGGGACGAGCTGGATGCTTTAAGAGATTGTTTATGAATTTAATCTCCTTAAGCAGTAAAAAGCCAGCACCCTTGTGCTCCTCATCAAAAAAAGAAGTAATAGCCTCTACGCTAGAATGCGCCCTATGACATACCCCAAAGGCATCGTTTATATAAGCATCTGCCATTGAGGCAAGTTCTTTTGCTAAGAGCTTATCGTTTTTTGTCTCCCCCTTTTCAAAGCGAAGATTTTCAAGCATTAATATCTCTTTTGTCTTTAAATTCAAGGCCTTGTTTTTAGCATCCTCTCCTATGACATCCTTTGCTAAAATTACCTCTTTATTCATAAGTCTTGCAAGTCGTTTTGCTATGGGGGCTAGGGAGTATTTTGAGTTAAGCTCCTTGGGTCTTCCAAGGTGAGAGGCTAGGATTAAGGAGCAGTCATTGTCTAAACAGTAGCGAATTGTAGGGATTGCTGATCTAATTCTTCTATCATCTGTAATGTTTGAAAACTCATCTTGGGGCACATTAAAATCACATCTTATAAAGACCTTTTTTCCGATCAGATCCATATCCTTTATGGAGATTATATTGCTATTCATCGCATTACCCACACAGCCATATCTACAAGGCGGGATGAATAGCCCCATTCATTATCATACCAGGCTATGATCTTCACAAAGTCCTCGCAAATAACCTGGGTTAAATCACTTGCCACCACAGCCCCATAAGGACAGCCTATGAAATCAGAGCTTACCCTTTCCTCATCATCAACAAGCAACAAGCCCTTCAAGGTCGTCTTTGCTGCCTCTCTAAAAGCCTCATTTAGCTCCTCCTTGCTTGTTTTTTTATTAAGCTGAGCTGTTAGATCCACGCTTGATACATCGATCACAGGAACACGCATACTTTGTCCGTGAAGTTTGCCGTCTAATTCTGGCATAATTAGCCTCATAGCCTTTGCTGCTCCTGTTGAGGTTGGGATGATGTTTTGAGCAGCAGCACGGCTTCTTCTTTTGTCCCTTGCCTTTGCGTCAATTATGCTTTGTCCGTTTGTGTAGGCGTGAATGGTAGTCATTAGCCCCTTTTGTATGCCAAAGCTATCTTGTAAGACCCTACACACAGGTCCTAAACAGTTTGTAGTGCAGCTTGCATTTGAAATGATAGGCTCGCCCTTGTATAAATTCGCATTAACGCCCAAAACAAAGGTAGGGGTGTTATCCTTTGCAGGTGCTGACATAATCACCCTTTTTATGCCTCTATCTATGAAGGCTTGGCATTTTTCCATGCTTAAATTCGCACCCGTACACTCAAGCACAACCTCAGCTCCATACTCAGCAAAGTCTAAATCGCTTATATTTCGGCTTTTAAATACCTTGATTTTTTTATCATTTATAATAAGATCATCTCCTTCAACGCTTACTTTTCCATCAAAACTCTTATGCACTGTGTCGTATTTAAACAAATACTGGGTCAAAGAGGCATCTGCTGTGTCGTTGATCGCTACTAACTCTACATCAGTTCTTTGTGAGATTATCCTAGCTACGCATCTTCCTATGCGTCCAAAGCCGTTTATAGCAATTTTTGTCATTATTAGCATTCCTTTTAGGGTATAAAATGCTATAATTTTACAAAAAAAAGGTTAAATTTCTTATGAAAATCGCACTTTTTGGCGGAAGTTTCGATCCTCCCCACTTAGGACATGACAGCGTTGTAAAAAATGCCTTAAAAAGCCTAGACATAGATAAATTAATCATTATGCCAACCTACATAAGCCCCTTTAAATCAAACTTTTATGCAGATGAAAAGCAAAGATTTAGGTGGGCAAAAAAGGTGTGGGGAGGCTTAGATAGGGTCGAGCTTTGTGATTTTGAGATCAGACAAAACAGACCCGTCCCAAGCATAGAAACAGCCTTGTATCTACAAGAATTTTACAACCCAAGCAAGTTTTATTTAATAATAGGTGCTGATAATCTCAAAGGGCTTCGTTCTTGGCATGATTTTGACAAGCTTTCAAGCATGGTTGAATTTATCATCGCAAAAAGAAGTAAGATAGCCATACCAAGACATTTTAAGCAGCTAAATACCAACATAGACATCTCCTCCTCAAGCATAAGATCAAACTTAAATTTAAGCGAAATTTGCCCCCAGGTTGTAACTGAGGTTAAAAGATACTATGAAGGCTTATTTCAAAAGCAAGAAGAAAATAAGCTCTTAGAAGAAAAAGTGAGAAAAATAGTAACAGTCTTAGAGGATAAAAAGGCTAGGGAGCTAAGGGTCTTTGATATGAGGGATAAGGATTATTTTGTATCCTTTGTCATCATAGCCTCAAGCCTAGCACAAAAGCACTCAGCCTCTTTAGTAGATGAGCTTAAAAGGCTTTTAAAGCCCTTGAAAGAAGAGCCTTTAAATATACAAAGCTCTGAGGAATGGACTGTTATTGATCTAGGAGATCTTTTGATCCACCTTTTAAGCGAAGAATACAGAGCAAGATACAAGATCGAAGAGCTCTTAGAAGAGCTTAAGGGCTTGTTGTGAATTTAAGGTGATTTTACAACTTAGCTTGAATTTATTTCACACAAGGCTTTGTTTTAGGCTAAATTTAAAGATTTTTATATAAAAAGCCTTAAAATTTACAAAAAAACATAAGGCTTACTAAGTTTCATAAAAAGGCAAAAGATTTGTAAATTGTAGTAAGAAGTTAGTCGTTTTGACAAAATCTTACAAGTTAAAATTATAAATTCACTTCTTTGCGTGAATTTTAAGCCTTTTTTAAAAAGGCTTAAATGACATTTTTTTTTGAAAGAGGCTTTAAATTCACATAGGGCTTTTAAAATTCTTTGCTAGAAATTGTTTGCTTGAATTTAATGAAAAATTCAAATTTATGTCTTGTTTTTTAAAGAAGCCTTAAATTCTATTTACAAATTTAAAAGGCTCGCTAGACTTGAATTTGATACATTATCATTAAGTTTTCTTTATAAATTCAAACATACAAAATACGCTATAAAAGCTTTTCAAAGAGCTTTGCTTTGAATTTGCAAGTCCTTTATGCCCTTTTGCCAAATTTATCCAAAAAGGGCTTGATTTAATTTATACTTGTTTAGACAAACTTAGAATTTAAGCTTAATTTTTGTGGCATTTAAATTTTGAATTTTTTAGAAAAGGGTATTGAACTTTGGCACTTGAATTTACAGTATAGCTTGAATTTAAGGCTTAAATTATGTAAATTTAAAAAATTAGCTTTTAAATTTAAGTCTTTGTTTGTCATATTGAAACAAGGCAAAAAGCTCTCTTTATAAAGATTTGCCGCGATCAAAATGACAAGAGCTTCAGCCTTGCAAATTCATATAAATTCAAGCCCTGCTTATTAATTTTAGGCTCAAGATACTTTAATTTGATACAATATCATTTTAAAGTATAAAGAGCAAAATGAAAAACAAGTATATGATTCGCTCCCGAATTGTCTCAAAAGAAATTTAGGGAAATTTTGAAGTATTTTTTTGCTTCGTGCTACGCACTCGCAACTTTGCAAGAAGCCTTGATTTAGAGGCGAAAAAAATCGCTGAAATTTGCAAAATAACTCGTGCTTGTATGAATAGAATTTTACGAGAAATTCGCATTTTAATAGCCAAAGAGTGTGAAAAAATCTCAGCGGTGAGATTGAAGTTGATGAAAGTTATTTTGGGACAAGGCGTGTGCGTGGAAAAAGGGGGCGTGGAGCTGGAAAAAAGACACCTGTGTTTGGTATGTTAAAGCGAAACGGTTGCGTTTATACGCTCAAACACTTGCTCTGCCAAAGAGCTACTGCCTATCATAAGGGACTTTGCAGAGCTTAACGAGTGTGAAATTTATAGTGATAGCTTCAAAGCTTATGATGGCTTAGTTGATTTTGGTGCAAAGGCGCATTATAGGGTCAAACATAGCAAAAATGAGTTTGCAAACGGACGAAACCACATAAACGGAATAGAGAATTTCTGGGGCTTTGCAAAGTTGACACTTGCCAAATTTCGTGGAATTAAAAAAGAAAATTTTGTCCTTCATTTAAAAGAAACAGAATTAAGACGAAAAATTTAGGACAAAATCTTTATCAAAATTTATTAAAGTTGATAAGAGAAAATCCTATTTAAAGTATCTTGAGCCTAATTTTATAAATTTATTTAAACTCAAGCTTAACATTCAAGCCTTGCAAGCCTTGCAAGCTTATTTAAATTCAAGCTTAAATTCAAGCCTTGCTTACAAAAAAACTAAATTCAAGCTAGCTAAAAACTTAAGGGCTTTTAGCTTCTTTTATTTTTGTGATACTCATCTATGAACCACTGCTTTTTATCATTTAAAAAATCAACAAGCTTTACAAAAAGTGCGCTCTTAGGCTCTATGATCCCTGTTTGCTTGGCATTTGTAGCGTGATAGATCGAAACTCCGTATTTACTAGCATAAAAGCTAATTAACAGTCTTTGCAAAGCAGGTTCAACGAGATTATCAAACCAAGCATTATTTGAGATGGCTATGATGATGTCGCTGTGTTTGTAAAGCTCCTCCTTTGTAGCCTCAAAGCAAATGGCATTTGTAACAAGCTGAGAGCCTACAAGGTATTGATTTAGCTTTTCTCCTCTTGAAAACTCACCCATACCAGGCAAAAAATACTCCCTCACAAGATCGCTAATATAAGGAATCTTAGGCATATACTCACCAAAGGCTACAAGATAGTGCTTATGCAGGATTTGCACCTCTCCTTTTTTAAAGATATAAGTGGAATTATAAAATCTCCCCTCCTCCTCATAAGGAGCACCAACCACAATGTCAATTTGAGTTGAAAATTCTTTCAAAAACTCATAATAAATCCCCCCAAAGCCCTGCTTTAAATCAAAGGCAAAGGAGCTTTCAGGAAAGATGATCAGCTCTTTTTTCTCCTCAATCGCCCTAATAATCTCATTCATAACCTCATCTGCATTCTTAGAAGCAAGATCTGGCAAAAACTTCTCATCCTCTGCTATATTTGTGTTTATTAATTTAAAATCACTAGCTAAGACTTGAAAATCCTTGTTTTGATACTGAATTCCTGTAAGCACTAAAACAAATATAATAAAGAGCTTATAATACCTTGAAATGTATTTTTCATACCAAAAATAGGCTATTAAAAATATACAAATTATCCCCCTAAAACTAGCATCAAAAAAGCCATAAACAGTTAAAACCCCCCAATTTAGCCAATCAAAGCCCAAAAAATGAATGAAAGATAAAGCAAATATGCCAGCAAGCCTTAAAAAATCAAAGCCAAGCAAATGACAAAGCCTAAACAAAATAGCATAAAAAAGCCCAATGCCAAGTAGTTCAAGGGGGATTATGTAATGAAGATTATAATAGATCGAAGATAGGGCTATCCAATAAAACCACATTAATGAGAGAAAAAAGCCTGTTAAAAACCATCCAGCCCCATCACTTCGCAAAAGCAGGACAAAGCCATAGATTGCCAAAAATGGAGAAAAAAGCTGCAAGAGTGCTATATCAACTAAACCCTCATCTTCTAAGAGGGCAAGGTAGATTGAATTTGAAATAAAAAAAGCTGAAAAAAAGGCTTTTATTATTTTTAAAATGCTAGAATTTGAGTTTAAGTTTTTCAAAGAAGGAGTTTTGGATGCAAGAGAGTTCGCTTTTAACTTCATTGTTGCCCTTGATCGTTTTGATCGCCATTTTTTATTTTTTGGTTATAAGACCCCAACAAAAGCAAGCAAAAGCCCATCAGAAAATGATAGATGAGTTACAAAAGGGCGATAAGATTATCACAACGGGCGGTTTGATCTGTGAGGTTATAAAACCAGAACAAGATCATATCAAAGTTAAGATTAATGAAGAGGGTGTTTTTGTAAAAATTTCAAAAAAATTTATCGCAGAGAAGCTAGATGGCTAGTAGGCTTAGTTATAGACTTATTATATTCATTATAGTTTTAATCTTTTCTCTCCTTTTTTCCTTGCCCTCTTTTTTGCAAAGTGAGGTTGGCAAAAAGATAAATTTAGGGCTTGATTTGCAAGGTGGGCTTTATATGCTACTTGGCATAGACGCACAAGAGGCTATAAATTCAAAGATCAAAACCATAGCCTCAACCCTAAACTACGAAATCAACAAGCAAAATATCATCATTGACGAGCTAAGAATAAGCGATGAATTCATAGAATTCACAGTCTTAGATGAGGCTGATCTAGCCAAAATAGATGCTGTTTTAAAGCAAATTGAGGGCTTAGAAATTGAGCTTATAAACTCACATTATAGCCTTAGTTTAAGTGCTGTGGAGCTTGAAGCTACTATGGATTATGCACTGCTTCAAGCAGTTGAAACCATAAGAAACCGTCTTGATGAGTTTGGCTTAGCCGAGCCAACCGTGGCAAAACAAGGAAAAGACAAAATTCTAGTAGAACTTGCTGGCATTAAAACCCGTGAGGATGAGCTTCGTGCAAAGGAACGCATTATGAAAGCCGCGCATTTGCAGCTTATGGAAGTTGATGCACAAAGAATGCCAATGGCTCATTTACTCAGCCAAAGCGAGGCTGCTGCTTATGGGGATATTATTTTGCCCGATGCAAAAGATGAAAACATAAAATACGCCCTAAAAAGCATACCCGTGCTTGATGGGTCTATGCTTACAGACGCGCGAGTGGGCTTTGGGCAAACCTCAAATTCCCCTGTTATCAATTTCACCTTAAATTCACAAGGGGCTGCGATTTTTGCTGATTACACAGAAAAAAGCGTTGGTAAGCGCCTTGCCATAGTCCTTGATAACAAGGTCTATTCAGCTCCAAATATAAATGAAAGAATCGGCGGAGGTAGCGGACAAATCAGCGGAAATTTCACCACAGAAGAAGCGCGCGATGTGGCTGTTGCTTTGCGAAGTGGAGCCTTGCTAGCCCCTGTTAAGTTGCTAGAACAAAGAAGCATAGGACCGTCCTTAGGAGCTGAGAGCATTAAAATGTCGATGATTGCTTTAATTGGAGCTAGCATTGCCATTGTTTCTTTTATGTTTTTGTATTACGGCATAGCTGGTATCTTTGCAAATCTTGCCTTGGCTGTTAATATACTAGGCATCATTTCGATTATGTCTATGTTTGGAGCGACCCTAACCTTGCCCGGTATGGCTGGACTTGTTTTAACAGTAGGTATGGCTGTGGATGCAAATGTCATCATAAACGAACGCATAAGAGAGCTTTTAAGAGAGGGGCTAAGCATAAGTAAAAGCGTGGAAAATGGCTATAAAAATGCTATGAGTGCTATTATTGACTCAAATTTAACAAGTTTAGTTACCTCAATCGCCCTTTATGCTTACGGCACAGGAGCTGTAAAAGGCTTTGCTGTAACCCTTGGCATAGGCATAGTGGTGTCTATGATTACAGCGATTTTAGGAACACACGGAATGTTTGAGTTTTTTATGACACGCATTGAAAAAAGTGGCAACACAAGGCTTTGGTTTGGTTATAAAAGACCTGAGTTAATAGAATATTCTTTAAATTTAGCAAGAACTGCTGCCAAAAGAAATGCAGCAAGCTTAAATCAAACAAGAAATTCAACAAATTCTGTGAATTTAAGCTCACCAAAAAACTCTCAAGCAAATTTAAATTCAGTAAAAAGGCTTTAAAATGCAATTTTTTAGCGAGAAAAAAGTTTATGATTTTATGAAGATGCGCTACAGCGCTCTTGCTTTGTGTGCGATTTTACTGCTTGGCACTATTTATCTTTTTGTAAGCAAGGGACTTCAATATGGCATTGATTTTAGCGGAGGAACGCTCGTTCAGGTGCAGTATAAGGAAAAAGCTCCCATAGCTCAAATTAGAGAGCTTTTAAGTATTACTGGCGAATTTCAAAACCTCTCAGTTACTGAATTTGGCTCAGACAGCGAAATAACCATTCGTTTCCTAGAAAGCCAAGCCAATCTTTCAAACGACATAGGTGCTTATATAAGCAAGCTTTTAAAGGATACAGGTGAGTTTGAGCTTCGCCGCGTTGATGTAGTAGGACCAAAGGTAGGCGATGAGCTTCGTGAAAAGGGGCTTATGGCGATAGTTGTGAGCCTAATTGCCATTTTAATTTACATTGCGGTGCGTTTTGAGTGGCGTTTTGCCCTAGCAGCCATCATCACAGAGATTCACGATGTTTTCATTACGCTCGGGGCGATAATGCTTTTTGGCATAGATGTGAATTTGGAGATTTTAGCCGCAGTTTTAACCGTGCTAGGATATTCTCTAAACGATAAAATCATCATCTTTGATAGGATTAGAGATGGCATCAAAACAAGCAAACAAACAAATTTAGCTTTAATCATCAACGAAAGCGTCTCGGCAACGCTCTCACGCACCATTATCACTTCTGGCACAAGCGGGGCAACTGTGATTATACTTTATCTCTTTGGAGGCTCGATGATAGAGGGCTTTTCGCTTACCTTGCTCGTTGGCATAATAATTGGCACTTTAAGCTCTATTTTCGTGGCAAGTCCTATCTTGCTTTGGTTTAAATTCAGCGTTTTAGACTACCGCAAAAAAGAGCTAGATAAGATCAAAAAGCAGCAAGAAAAGGCAAAATTACGAAGCCTTTATGAAAAAGGAAGTATCTAATGCCCTATAATGCAAAAGATATAGAAAAAAAATGGCAAGAAATTTGGGAGAAAGAACAAAGCTTTGAGCCAAAGGATGATTTTTCTTTGCCTAAAAAATACATTCTTTCAATGTTTCCCTACCCAAGCGGACGCATACATATGGGACACGTGCGAAATTACACCATTGGAGACGCACTTGCAAGGCATTTTCGCAAGATGGGCTTTAATGTTTTGCACCCCATAGGCTTTGATAGCTTTGGAATGCCAGCTGAAAACGCCGCGATAAAACATAAAATTCACCCCAAAACCTGGACCTATGAAAATATAGACTATATGAAAAAAGAGCTTTTTGCCCTCGGACTTTCTTTTTCAAGAAAGAGAATCCTAGCAACTTCTGATCCCATTTACACGAAATTTGAGCAAGAATTTTTCATCAAGATGTTTGAAAAAGGGCTAATTTACACAAAAGAAGCAAGTGTGAATTGGTGTGAAAATGACAAAACCGTCCTTGCAAACGAGCAAGTGATTGAGGGTAAATGCTGGCGTTGTGGGGGTGAAGTGTCTCAAAAAAAGATGAGTGGGTATTATGTAAAGATTACGGACTATGCAAACGAGCTTTTAAAGGATTTAGAAAAACTGCAAGGCAAGTGGTCTCCACAAGTGCTTACTATGCAAGAAAATTGGATAGGAAAGAGCTATGGGCTTGAATTTTCCTTTGAACTTGATGATGAAAGTGTGATAAAATCGAATGAAAAAAGCTTTGAGGTTTTTACAACTCGTGCAGATACCATTTATGGAGTAAGTTATATAGCCCTAGCACCCGAACACAGCATAGTTTGCACCCTTTTAGAAAAAAACTTGCTTGACAAAGAAAAGGCTAAAAAAATTCACGCTATGCAAAATCAAAGCCAAAGGCAAAGGCAAATGGCTGAAAAAGAGGGCTATTTCTTAGGCATTTATGCACTTCATCCGCTAACAAAGGCAAAAATTCCCGTGTGGGTTGCAAATTTTGTTTTAAGCGATTATGGAAGCGGTGCGGTTATGGCTGTGCCTGCACACGATGAAAGAGATTTCGAGTTTGCTAAATTTTATAATTTGCCTATAGTGCAAGTGATTTCACACAAGGAATTCACGCCAAATGAGGCTTGGACTCAAAAAGCAGGTGTCTTAATAAATAGCGATGAATTTAGCGGTTTAGAATGTAACGAAGCAAGGGAGAAAATCACTGAATTTTTTGAGAAACAGGGGCTTGGCAAAAGGATTACAAATTATAAAATAAGGGATTGGGGGGTTTCAAGGCAAAGGTATTGGGGTGCGCCCATTCCTATGGTGCGTTGTGCGAAATGCGGCATAGTTCCGCAAAATTTAAACGCCTTGCCCATTACCTTGCCAGATGATATTGAGCTTACGGGAGAGGGAAATCCACTTGAAAAGCACCCTTCGTGGAAAGACTGTGTGTGTCCTAAATGTAAAAATAAGGCTAAAAAAGAATGCGACACCCTTGATACCTTCTTTGAAAGCTCTTGGTATTTTGCGCGCTTTGCTAGCGATGAGTGCACTTGGCAAGAAACCGCACTTGATAAAAAAAGTATGGAGTATTGGCTCAATGTCGATCAATACATAGGCGGCATAGAACACGCCATCTTGCACCTTTTATATGCGCGCTTTTTTCAAAAGGCTTTGAGGGATTTGGGCTACTTAAATGTAGATGAGCCTTTTGAGAGACTTTTAACGCAAGGAATGGTTTTAAAAGACGGAGCAAAAATGAGTAAAAGCAAGGGAAATGTGGTTGATCCTGATGAGCTTATCAATAAATACGGAGCTGACACAGCAAGGCTTTTCATACTCTTTGCTGCCCCTCCAGCAAAAGAGCTTGAATGGAACGATAATGCCGTTGAGGGAGCTTACCGCTTTTTGTGTAGGCTTTGGGATAGGGCTTTGCAGCTGCGTCCTTCTTCGCAAATGCCCATCATTTCACAAAACGAGCTAAATAAAGAGGAAAAATACGCAAGATTAAAGGTGTATGAAGCCTTGAAGAAAGCAGACGAGGTGTATAAGGGTAATTTTGCTTTTAACACTTTAATCGCTGCTTGTATGGAGGCTTTAAATGCCTTAAATTCAGTCCAAAATAAAGCACTTTTAAAAGAGGGCTTTTTTATCATCTTAAATGTGCTTGAACCCATTGTGCCGCATATTTGCTCTGAGTTAAGCGAAAGGCTTTTTAAGCGGGCAAATTTAGGCAAAATCGCCCTTGCCAGCGAAGCCTTTGTAAAAGATAGCTTAAAACTTGGGGTTAGCATAAATGGCAAGAACCGTGCAGAAATCGAGGTTTCAAACACTGCCACTAAAAACGAAATTTTACAAAGTGCAAAAAAAGCCACTCAAAAATGGCTTGAAAACAAGGAAATTTTAAAAGAAATTTATGTTGAAAAAAAGCTTGTGAATTTGGTGGTGAAATGAGAATTTGTGGCGTGAATTTAAGGCTTGAATTTGTTGCTAAAAATTTTAAAAATTGCGTGAGTTTTTTTGAATTTTTTACCAAAATTCAAAGAAATTTAGCCAAATTTGCCAAAACACTCACTCAAATTCTCTCTCCCCTTTCACTAGCCTTTTTTTTTGTAGCCTGTGGCTATTTGCCTACAAGCAAGGTAGCAAGTAATGTTTTTAGCGATAAAATTTATGTCTATGTTAGCATTTCTCAACAAGATGCAAGAAATAGCATTTATATAGTCGATACCGTGCGTGAGTTAATCATAAACAAGCTTGACAAAAGCCCAGCAAACAAAGACGAGGCAGATGAAAGTCTTTATGTAAATATGCAAAATTTGAGCTTTATCCCCATAATCTACGATGAAAACGGCTATGTCATAGCCTATAAAACAAGAATCACACTGGGCTTTGAGGCACATTTTAAAGACGGACACAAGGAAAAAATCACAACAAGCGGGGATTATGACTTTGCTATCTCGCCAAATAGTGTTATTAGCGACTCAGCAAGATTTGATGCCATTAGAAATGCTAGTAGTGAAGCCTTTGATGAGTTTGTTTCTATCATTTCTATGAGGGGGCTAAAATGGCAAACATCAACGAATTAGCCAAAGAAACCCTTTTAAAGCTTAAAGAAAGAGGCTTAAAGGCAACTCCTGAAAATTACACTGAGATCTTTGAGGAGCTAAGCTTTAAAAGGGGTATGAGCGGTGGTACAAAGGAAAAAATCGCCAAATTTAAATCCTTGCTTGTGCCAAGCTATCAAGATGACAAGCAGCTACAAAATGCCAAAAACATAGACGAGCTTTTAAGCTATCTCATTTCAAGACTTAATAGACAAAGCAATGACAAGGCGGCTGAATTTTTAAGACTTTTAAACACAGTTATAAAAAGCCTACTTGTAAGCCACGATAAGAGGGTTAAGGATATGGCTTTTTTAAGCCTTGATAAGCCTTTTAAAAATATGCAAAGCGAGCAAATTTATTTTTTGGAAAAAAAATGGCAAGAATGGGAAAAAGCCTACAAAGAAGACAAGGAACTTGACAATAAACTTGCTGAGTATGGAATCAAAAACGAGGACTTTGCTCTTAGTATAAATAAATTATTAGACCAGCTAAATGCTAGATCTTACAAAAGATTTGCCTCTCTAATTTGCCTTTGTTTGCAGCCCTCACTCACAGAAAATGAAGCCTTAAAAGACTTTGAGCTAAGATTAAAAAACAAGCCTTATACTGTCTTGCCAAATGAAGGCACAAGTGATGATTTTGCCAACGAACTTGCAAAGATGGTAAATAAACGCATAAATGCTGATTTAAGATTTCATCAAAAAAATCTTAGCTTTTATAATCAAAACTTGCAAAGATTAAGCACCTTACTTGATGCCATAAATAGCGAAAATAAAAGCTCAAAAAGCCTCATAAACAAGCTAGAAAAAAATGAAGATGGCAGTGTAAGTTTAAGCCTTGAAACCTTAAATTCTAAGTTTAATAAGCTACTTGATAAGCTTGCAAAGATGGATAAGCAAGTTGAGGTGCTAAATGATGACAAAGAAAGAGAGGCATATAGCCTGAAAACCCGAGTAGCTAGGCTTGATGAGTGCTTTTTACAAGATAGGACAAATTACACACTTTGTGCTTTTAGCATAAGTAATTACAGCTTTATCATTGAAAAATACGGACTTGATAACTTTAAAGAGATTATGTCTCATTTTGAAAAGGTGCTTAATGATAACTGTGTTAATGAAGATGAGCTTTGGCTACTTGATGAAAAATCTTATCTTTTGGTTCTTTATGAGAAGGATTATAACGAGGTTGTAGAATTTGTTAGCAAAAACATCACAGAGATAGAGGGTTTTAAGTTTATATACAAGCAAGAAACCGTGCTTCCTAGGATAGTAAGCTTTTTTATGGACAAGCAAAGCTATCCGCACTTAAATTTGCTTGATGCATTAATAGAAAAAATAGAACAATGAATTTTAAAGAATTCTTAGCAAAAAAGAACGAACATTACGCACAAATCGATAAATTCAGGTCGTGGAGAATTTATGAGGCTTACAAAGAGCTTTTTGGCAAGATTAAAATCATTCACATCATAGGCACAAATGGCAAGGGTAGCACAGGACGGTTTTTGGCTCAGCTTTTAAAGGGGCTTGAATTTAGCGTGGGGCATTACACAAGCCCACATATCTTTGAATTTAATGAAAGATTTTGGCTAAATGGGGCTATTTTAAGCGATAATGAACTTGAAAAGGCTCACGAGAATTTAGCTAGTTTGATGAGCGAGGCTGATTTAAACTCGCTTTCATATTTTGAGTATGCTACCTTTTTGGCTGCTTTTATTTTTAAGGACTGTGATTTTATCATCTTTGAGGCAGGGCTTGGTGGTGAATATGACGCTACTTCGGTATTTGAAAAGGCTTTAAGCATTTTTACTCCAATTTCAAAAGACCACACTCAAATTTTAGGCGAGAATTTACTTGACATTGCAAGGACAAAGCTAAAAGTGATGAGTAAAAACGCCGTCATTTCAAGTGTGCAAGAAAAAAGCGTTTTAAAATTAGCTGAGAAAATAGCCCTTTTAAAGAATTCAAATCTTTATAAAGCAGATGAATTTATAATTTCACAAGGCAAAGAATTCAAAAATGCCCTTGAAAGCTATATTAGAAAATATAATTTGCCTGAGTTTTTACAAGAAAATCTAAAAACCGCACTTTGTGCCTTGAATTTTTTAATAAATTCAGCAAAAATTCAAACAAATTTAGCCTCTGCCTTGAATTCGCTTCAAGCCCTTGATTTAAGGGGACGTTGCGAGAAAATCAACGAAAACATAATCATCGATGTAGGACACAATGAAGAAGCAGCAAGAGCACTTGCAAGGCATTTTGAGGGACAAAAATTCACTCTCATTTACAACTCATTTTTAGATAAAAATATTTTTGCCATTTTAAGCATTTTGAAACCTTTAATTGATAAAATCTTAATTTATGATTATTTTAGCCAAAGGCAGCTAGCCACAAAGAAGATAAAACTTATAGCCAAGGACCTTGGCATAGCTTGTAAAAAATTCAAAGATCTAAGAAAAGATAAAAATTATTTAGTCTTTGGTTCCTTTGTTTTGGTGGAAAGTTTTTTAAGGGAGTATTTTGAAGAAATACAAAAGGATGATTGATAGATTTTCTATCACCATTACAGACATTAATGGCTCTCGCCATTTTCATTTATCTCAGATTATGAGAAAGATAGCCCTTTACTGTGTGGCTTTTATACTGTTTTTTTTAATCGCAAGCTCATCTTTTATATATTATCTAAATTACAAGGTAAGCGAGCTTAATCAAACAAGAAAAACCCTCACTCAAACAAATGAGGAATTACAAAAAAGCATAGAAAAACAAGAAGAAAGATACGAGGGCATTGAGGATAAAATAGCACTTTTTGAGGAGCAATTGGGGCTAAATGTAGATAATAACCTAAGCCCTGTTGAGAGGATGGAAAAGCTAGTTTTGACAAATGATCAGCAAACAATTATGCTAACTCAAATCCCAAATGGCTGGCCTATTTCTAATCAAGGCATAGGAAGCAATTACGGCTGGAGAACCCATCCTATCTTAAAAAGGCAAGAATTTCACACAGGTATAGATCTAGCATCAAAGGAGGGAACTCCCATTTATGCTCCTGCAAATGCCATAGTTGAATTTTCAGGATACAACTCAAATGGCTATGGATATATGGTCATTTTAATTCATAATTTTGGCTTTAAAACCGTGTATGCGCATATGATGAGAAAGGATGTGGTAGCACCTGGAAATTTTGTAAAAAAAGGCGATATAATAGGCTACACAGGTAACACAGGAGCATCCACAGGACCTCATCTTCATTATGAGGTTCGTTTTGTAAATAAGACCCTAGATCCCTCATTTTTTTTGAAACTAAACAAGGCAAATATGGACAAATTATTCACACAAGAAAGGAGAGTGCCATGGCAATCTTTAGTAAAAACACTGACAGTATCAGCTCAAGCACCCAAGAAACCACAGTAATTTCATCAGGTGCAAGGATAGAAGGACAGTTTGACTTTAATTCTATGCTACATTTAGACGGAGAGATCTCAGGTGAGGTTAGATCAAATAGCGTAGTTGTCATAGGAAAATCTGGAGTTTTAAAGGGAAATTTAAATGCTGACAAGGTCGTTGTAAATGGGATCTTTGAAGGTGAGTTGGAGGCTGAAAGCCTTGAAATTCTAGCAGGTGGGCTAGTAACTGGAAATATCATCACTAGACAAATAGCCATTGAAAATGGCGGACGGTTTAGCGGAAACAGCAAGATTAAAGACGAAGCACATATTACCTTAATAGAAAGTAACGTTTAAAAGCTTTATGCAAGCTGCTTTGTTTGAATTTTTACTTCACAAAGCCCCTCAAATCGTGCTTTGCGAAAATGATAATGAGGCAGAGGAGCTAGCACAAATCACGCTTTACAAGGGGTTAAAAACCTTTGTTTTGCCTGATTTTAGGGCTAGTAAGGGCGATGATTTAAGGGCTTTTAGCAAGGAGCTTTTTGATATTTGCAAGGTTTTAAGCGAGTATCACAAGGAAAACGAGGCTAAAATTCTCATCTCGCCTGTTAGAACGCTTTTACACAAGCTACCAAGTGCTAAGAATTTAAGCCCCCTAGTGCTTAAAAAGGGACAAAGGCTGAATTTAAATGCCTTTAAAGACGAGCTTTTGCGTCTTGGCTATAATCTTGTAGATATGGTGCAAGATAAGGGCGAGGCTAGCTTTCGTGGGGAGATAATAGACATTTTTAGCATTGCGGATGAGCTTCCTGTGCGGCTTTTGCTCTTTGATGATGAGATAGAAAGCATAAGGCATTTTAATCTACAAAGTCAAAAATCAATTCCACAAGAACTTGAATTTAGCGAACTTTGCCCCTTTTTATCTAGCTTCACTCAAAATGAATTCACTCGTTTAAATGAAAAAATCGCTGAATTTAAGGAAAATTTACTCATCAAGGACATAAATTCGCTAGGATTTTGGTTTGTGGAGGGCTTTTTTGATTATCTAAGCCTTGATTTTGTGGCGATTAAGAAATTTGACGAGAATGAATTTGAGCAAGATATAAGTTTTATAAACGCAAAAATTATCCCTGAGCCTAAAATTTATAAAAACTTGCAAAGTGTTTATAACAAGGACTTTTTCACCTTTCACAAAGACAAAAAAATCACCCTTTTAGCAGCAAATGAAGCCTTGCTTAAAATGCAAGAAATTAAGCTCACGCCAAACATAAACTTCATTAAAAGCCCACTTCGTGTGAATTTAAGCTCACAAAATGAGCTAATCATCTCTTTAAATAAAAAAAGCAAAATAAAACGCATTAAAAAGCCAAGCCTAATCATAGATGAGCTAAAAATAGGCGATTTCATCACACATCAAGATTATGGGGTAGGGAAATTTAGCGGGCTTGAAAGGATAAAAATTAGCGGGGCTATGCGTGAATTTGTAGCTTTGCTTTATCAAAACGAGGATAAACTGCTTTTGCCTGTGGAAAATCTTTATATGATAGATAAGTATTTAGGCAGCACAAATGCTATTCCTCAGCTTGATAGGCTTGGCAAGGGAAGTTTTTTAAAACTAAAAGAAAGATTAAAAGAAAGGCTCTTTGTCATAGCACAGGGCATAGTGGAGCTTGCCGCAAAAAGAGCCTTAATCAAGGCTCCCAAATTCAGGCTTGAAAATCAGCTTGAATTTAGAACAAGTGCGGATTTTGATTACACACAGGATCAAGAAAAAGCCTGTGAGGATATTTTTAAGGACTTAGAGAGCGGTGTGCCTATGGATAGGCTTTTAAGTGCTGATGTTGGCTTTGGCAAGACAGAAGTGGCAATGAATGGGATTTTAGCAGTTTTGCGAAGCGGCTTTTGTGCCTTTTTCTTTGTGCCAACCACGCTTTTATCGCATCAGCATTACAAAACCCTCTCCAAACGCTTTGCCCCCTTTGATATAAGGGTAAAAAAGCTAGACCGTTTCACAAGTAGCAAGGAAAAAAGTGAAATTCAAGCCCTTTTAAGCGACAAACAGCCCTTTGTTTTAATAGGAACTCACGCACTTTTGGGCGTAAAATGTGAGAATTTAGGGCTTATAATCATCGATGAGGAGCATAAATTTGGCGTCAAACAAAAGGAAAAATTAAAAGAGTTTAGTCAAAACTCGCACATACTCTCAATGAGCGCAACGCCCATTCCAAGAAGTTTAAATCAGGCTTTAAGCAGCATAAAAAGCTACAGCAGCATACAAACTCCCCCGCAAAATAGGCTTAGTGTTAGAACCTTTGTCAAACACAGCGATGATAAGCTCATTAAAGAGGTGATTTTAAGGGAGCTTCGCAGGGGCGGACAAATTTTTTACATACACAATCACATAGCTAGCATCGAAGAGGCAAAGGCTCATCTACAAGGGCTTTTGCCACATTTGCGAGTGCTTGTTTTACACTCTAAAATTGACGCAAAAAGCACAGAAGAGCAAATGCTTAAATTTGAGGAAAAGGGCTATGATATTTTGCTTTGCACGAGCATAGTAGAAAGTGGGATAGATTTGCCAAATGTAAATACCATCATCGTTGAAAATGCCGAGCGTTTTGGAATGGCAGATTTACATCAATTAAGAGGACGAGTTGGCAGAAGCGACAGGCAAGGTTTCTGCTATTTTTTTGTAGCTGAAAATTTAAGCGTTGAAGCGAAAAAACGGCTTGTCTCGCTTGAAAGTAATTCATTTTTAGGAGCTGGCAGTATTTTAGCCTATCACGATCTTGAAATTCGTGGCGGGGGCAATTTATTGGGAAGCGAGCAAAGCGGACATATAGAGCAAATTGGCTATAATCTTTATTTGAAAATGCTTGAAGAGCAAATTGCGATTTTAAGCAAAAAAGAGCTAAAAAGCACTGAAAAAATTGATTTAAAACTAAACATAAATGCCTTTTTAAATAGCGATTTAATCTCAGAGGATAGGCTTCGCCTTGAACTTTACAGGCGTTTAAGCAAATGTGAGAGCGTAAATGAGGTCTATGAAATTGGGGGCGAGATTGAGGATAGATTTGGCGCACTTGATAGCTACACCAAGCAGTTTTTGGATTTAATCATCATCAAAATCCTTGCTAACAAAGATTACAAGGCAATTAGCAATTACGAGGCAAATATCTCACTTACGCCAAAAGAGGGCGAAAAAATCCTTTTAAAAGCTCCAAGCAAAGACGATGATGATATTTTAGAAACTGTTTTGATTTTTTTAAGAAGAAAACAAGCTAGGGCTTGAATTTTTAAGCTTAAAATTTAAGCTCACATTTGTGAATTTTTTGTGAAAATGGCAAAGAAGCTATTTTTTGTAAGAAAGTTAAAATTTGGCAATATGATATAAAAAATTCTTTTAAATTAATTTTAAAATTTGCAATTTTTTTCAAGCTCTTTTAGGGCAAGAGTTGTTTTATAATGTGCTTGATCTTGTGAATTCATAGCCATTATTTGCTTTTGTTAATGACACAATAATTTTTAAAGCAAGATATAAATTACTCCTAATTTAAACTTTAAATAAATGTTATTTTTTTAAGCTCTTTTAGAATAAGAATAAGAAAAAATCTTGTAAAATATAAGCCAAATTTTTAAAAGGAGCTAGTATGCAAATAATGCTTTGTGCTATAAGCAATATCCAAAGTGGAAACTGTTCTGAGGACTGTAAATTCTGTAACCAAAGTGGCTTTGTGAATACAAAGATACAAAAATATCCTAGAAAGGACATAGAAGAAATTGTCCTTGAGGCAAGGGTGGCTAAAAAAAATCACGCACTTGGCTTTTGTTTGGTTACAGCCGGACTTGGGCTTGATGATGATAAGTTAGAGTATGTGTGCGAGGCTACAAGGGCTGTTAAGAAGGCTGAGCCAAATTTAATGATAATTGCTTGTAACGGTTTGGCTAGCTATGAGCAACTTTGTGAGCTTAAAAAGGCTGGCTGCTTTTCATATAATCATAACCTTGAAAGCTCTCGTGAGTTTTACCCTCAAATTTGTAGCACTCACAGCTGGGACAGTCGCTTTGAGACGAATTTAAATGCCAAAAGAGCAGAGCTTATGCTTTGCTGTGGAGGAATTTATGGGCTTGGTGAGAGCGAAGCTGATAGAAAGAGCTTTAGGGCTAGTTTGAAGGAGTTAAAGCCCTTTACAAGTCCTATCAATTTTTTCATAGCAAATGAGCATTTGCCCTTAAATCCCCCTCCTTTAAGTGCGGATGAAGCCCTAAATATCATCAGCGATAGCAAAAAAGAGTTAGGAGATACACATATAATGATAGCAGGAGGCAGGGAAAGGGTGCTAAAAGAAAGGCAGTATGAGGTCTTTGAAAGAGGAGCAAGTGCTGTTGTGATAGGGGATTATCTTACCACAAAGGGTGAAGAACCAAGTACTGACATAGAGAATTTAAAAAAGCGAGGCTTTTCCTTTGCTACTGAGTGTCATTGAGTTTTATTTGTAACTGTTTTTGAAACAGTTACTCTTAAAAACTTCTTTATACGCTAAAAACTTGATCTTTTAAGGCTTATTCAAAAAATATTGCTTTGTAGCCCTTTGTAGTGAATAAACTTAAAAAATTCATGCAAGGAAGTGATTTATAATTTGCTTTTAATTTACGAAAATGTCTAAATTCTTATAAAATTACAAGATCTTTTGTCTAAAATCAATACTTTTTTAGAAAAGAAGAAAGAATAATCAAGAATTTTAAGTGCCAACCAAGCACATCAAATAAATGAATTTTTGCTAAAATTTTGTTTATAAAATTTGAAGGTGTGAGGAGCCAAGATGTCAACTAAGCCAAACACAGCCTACACCATAATGCCAAGTAACAAGCTCTACACCCTACAAACAAGTTTAAAGCCAAATAGAATTTACAGTTGCTTTGGCATAAAAATAAGGGTTAAAGAAGAAGTAGATACTTTCAGTAATGAAGGAAACTTTGAAATTCGCATAAATAGTATAAATTTAGCGAGCAAGTTTAAAATTCAAGTTTGAAATTCACATAAGGGGTATAAATTTATCGCTTAGCTCATTATAGTTTTGAAGTTTGTTTAAAAATAACAAGGAATTAGAAGCTCAAAGCAATGGTGTAAATTTAAAAGATTTAGAAAAAAGAGCAAGGGAAAAACAACAAAAGACACGCCTTTGCTATAATCAACACTCACAAGAACTAAGCATATTTTGTTACAATCAACTTTAAACAAGCAGATCAAAATTAGACGGAACACTATAACCATAAGGACAAATTTAAGTGAAGATCTCATAAATCAGACAAAAGAAAGTGTTTATAAATCAAGCAAAAGAAGGCTTAATTAAACCTTGCTTTTTGAATTTATCCTTTATTCCCTTGACAAATAAGAACGAAGCAAACAACAAAGCCTCACAAAAAATTCAACTCACAAATGATGATATAAATAGAGGCTATGTAAATGTTGAATTTAAGCTACCTTTGAGGTTTTTAGGGGAATGGGAGGGGATAGAAAGGACAAAATCGCGAGTAGGATCCAACAAATTTAAAGAGATTTTAGAACTGTATTTTAGCTATGGAAAAGAAATGATAAAATTAGAGGGCGATGATTCAAGACATAGCTCTGATTTAAATTTACATATAAAAACGAGTGGATATGAGGATGGTGAAGAAGTGGAAATTGTGCTAGAATCTAGCGATAATCAAAATTTGCCCTTTATGCTAAAATACAAAACAATGAAGCAATAATTAAAAATGTAGTTAAGGATATATGATGGCAGTGGAGGGCAACTTGTGGCACAAAAAATGCAAGTATAAAATGCAATAGACCTAATTGGGATAAGGTTAAAAGGGCGTATGAAACGATAGATAAATTGGGAACTAGTGAGGCAGAACCCACCAAAAAAGCAAGATTAAAATATGAATTAGTTGGTGGTGAGCCTTATGATAAATTCGATAAGTTCCCTACGATATATGAGGATACTTGTGCTTTAAGAATGAGTTATGCACTAAATTATGGTGGAATGCCCTTAATAAAGCCAACGCCAAACACAAAAACTTATATTGTCAAAGACAACAAAATATATGTTTTAGGCTCTCAAGATATTAGAGATTTTCTATATGTAAAATGGAAATATGAAAAGCCGTATAATCCAAAATCTATGAGTTTAAAAGCGGAAAATATTGCTTTTTATGATGAACTTATGCAATTTGATAAAAATGGTATCGTAGTGATGAGAATAATGGGTTGGGGAGCAAATGCTTACGGACATACTACTTTATGGAATGGAAAGGAAGGCAAATTTGTAGATAATTCTAATTTTTTGCTTGATATTAGAGATACTGTCATAGTAACACAATTCTATTTTTGGGAGTTGAAATAAATATGGCTAAAATATATGTGATAGCTGTTGCGTTGTTGTTGTGTGTAAGTGCTATTGCAAAAGATAGTAAATCATATTACAATAACTCAAATCCCATTCCAATGGAATTACTTGAAAGCTGGGAGAGCATAGATGAAGTGATAATGTGGTTTAAGCGATATGGACTATTTTATTGTATAAAAAACTTTGATAGCAAGGAAAAAGAAACTAAGGAGATTGAAAAAGCTATGAAATTTTATAGCATTAAAATTGCGCATCAAGATGGAGACAATCAAAAACTACAAAAGCTAGAAAAATATATCCAAGATACAATGTCTAATACAAAGGATATAAGATTTATGCCATACACAGAAAAACACAATAATGATAAATTTTATACTATTTCGTGTATGAATCTCTATGAAAGTAATGCGTATATGCAAAAAATTGATAAAATATTGCGCTTATATTATTTGCAGGATATATTCCCTAAACAATATCAAAAACTATACAAAAAAACAATGAAGCTGTTTTTACAAAATTCTAGTTTTTTAGATTCTAAAATATTAAGATAAATACAAATGCAAAAATATCTTATTGCTCTTATTTTACCGTGTAGCATGCTAAACGTATATGGTTGCACGGTTATAAGATTTGACGAAGCAGAATGCTTCAAAAATATGCAAGACATT